>JACAUC010000187.1 GCA_013390945.1 Candidatus Chloroheliaceae bacterium | reverse complement strand
ACCTACCTCTGGTCTTGATTTAGGCCAAAATCTTGTAGGATGCTGCTCCGCCAGTTGATTTTCACCTACCACTACTCTTGCCAGATTGGATAGCTCTCCGACTTTGCAACAGCCTTATTTGAGGGGTAGACTGGTCGTAGACTGGTCGTAGACTGGTCGTAGACTGGTCGTAGACTGGTCTTGGTTTTGAGGTGTTTATGTGGTATCATGATTGCTCATAATCACCAAACAAATCAAGTAACGGCGGGGTCAACGAATTTTGAAAAACTGGAAACTAAGCTGGCCCCTTTGGAGAGCGGAGATAATACAACGTGTTCCAAGGTAAAGACAGAGCAAATCGGTTGCAAAAAATGGTAGCTGACGATAGCACCTCTGACACCCCCCAGCCAACACCCCTAGAATATCAGCACCCCAACGTAACGAGCAGTTTGAGCCGGGCAGACTTTGATGTGCTGCTCCAGCACCACCAACTAGAGTTAGCCCCAGAGTTAGCCGACCACTTCTATTACACTCTGCAGGAGAACTGCTCGTTACATAGCCTACGGCTAAAGCACACGGTTAGCCCCGAAGCCTACGGGATGGCTGCTCCGTCAGCCGACTGGCAAACAGTAATCAAGCCAATTTTGGGTCTCTTGCTAGTGGCTTGCGAACCATTGGAGTATCACCACCTAAGCCACTTAATCCAAACTGCTCGTTACGTGGAGGAGGCCACCCTCACCGAAGGGTTGCAAAAGCTGGGCAGTTTAGTGGCAACCGATGGGCAGGGACGGTATTACCTCTATCACCAAAAGTTAGCTGAATTTTTGCACTCTCCAGAGACCGCCTCCCCGGAAGAAGAGCAAAGGGCTATTTTTACACGGGAAGAAGAGAAAAACTATCACCTACGTTTGGCAAAGTGGTGCGAAGAGGGCAAAGGTGGTATTGCCGCCATCTGGCAGGAGGAACGGCGCGGCGGTTTGGAGCAGATTTGGCAAACTTATGCCCGACGGCATTATGTGACCCACCTCTACCACGCCCAAGCCTACGACAAGCTTTTTGCCGTACTGGATGAGGGTAGCTACGGTCAGAGTAAGTTGCGCCACAACGTAACGAGCAGTTTGAGTACCTGCACCTACGCCCTCGATCTGGAATTAGGGCGCAAAGCGGCCAGCCGAATTGGAACCACCGAGGGGATTGGACTGCTACCTAATTTGTGGCGCTATAGCCTCTTGCGCTGTAGTCTCAATAGTCAGGCCGATAATTATCCCGATGCCTGGTTTGAGGTGATGGTCTTGGTAGGTCGTCAGCAGGAAGCGTTGGGCCTAGCCGAGTTACTAACCAAACCGAAAAAGAAGGCGGAGGTGCTACGCCGGATAGCTCTAGCAGGTCAGTTCGATGTAACGAACAGTGTAACGAACAGTTTGCTAGGGGCAGAGGCCGAGCATCAAAAGCATAGGCTGACGGTGCTGTTGCAGCGTATGGGCGAACTGACCCCACAAATTTCGGCTGGCCGTGAGGTGCGGGAAGAACGCGCCCAAGACCTTGTGGAAGCAGTTCAAGCTCTGCTCAAGACCGCACAATATACCCAAGCCCTAGAGATAGCCGCCCAGGTTGGGGAGCGGCCTCTAAAAGTAAAAATCTTAGTAGAGATAGCCCAAGCTTTGCTGAAGGCCGCGCAATATACCCAAGCCTTAGAGATAGCCACCCAAATTGAGGACTACGCTTGGCAAGTGCAGGTAAGGGTCGAAATAGCACTGGCTATGGTCGAGGCCGGGGTAGAAGATCCCACTTACGTTAATGCTCTCCAACTCTTAGCCGAGGGCACTGCCGTCACCTTTCCGGTGGAGTCTAACTGGGAACAGGCGCGAGTATTGTCGTCACTGGCTCAAACATTAGTAGGGGCAGGCGAATATGCTCAAGCCCAAAAAGTCGCCAGCCAAATTAAGGATAAATATTGGAGAGCCAAAATTCTGGTAGAGATCGCCGAGGTACTGGTGGCAGCTGAAGAAAAAAAACGAGCCGAGGTCATCAAAGCCACCACCATCCAAACCAACTTTATGGTGTGGGCCGCCTTTCCCTCCAGCCAAGAATTTGCCCAACTAGAACACGCCCCCATTAAACAAAGCCTCTTTGCGGAGGCCCAAATCGTCGCTAGGCAAATTGAGGATAGTTGGGAAAAGGCCCACGTCTTTGGCGAATTAGCTCAAGTCTTGGTCAGTGCCGGAGAACGGAAGAAAGCACTGGTGGTCTTGACCGAAGCCCAAGCGGTAGCGCATCAGGTGGAGGATCGGTCTAAAAAGGCGTGGGTCTTGGTAGAGGTGGCTAAAGCGTGGCTCGCCGCCGAAGAAAAGTTGGATGGCTTTGCCCTACTAGAGGAGACCCAAGTGCTGGCAAGCCAGATTGACGATAGCCTCGAAAGAGCCAAAATTTTGGTGGAAGCAGCCCGAACGCTGGTAAGTGCGAGGGAGAAGGCCAAAGCCCGAAAGCTCTGGACTGAGGTACAAAGGGTCGCCAGCCAAATCGGAGCCGCCTCTTTGCGAGCGCAAGTCTTGGTAGAGGTCGCCAAGATTATGATAGGTAACCGTTCCGCCGAACAGGAACAGAGCCGGGTGGAGGCCTTAAGCCTCTTAGCCGAAGCGCAAGCGGTTGCCAGCCAAATTGAGGCTAGTTCTTTGCGAGCTAGGATTTTGGGTGAAGTCGGTCAAGCTCTCGTAATGGCAGGCGAATATACCCGCGCCCAAGACCTAGCCCGGCAAATTGAAGCAAGTTGGGCAAGGGCGGGTCTCTTGGTAGAATTAGCCCGCGCCTTTGTCTCTATCGGCGAATACAATCAAGCCCAAGAGATAGCCAGGCAAATCGAGGATGACTCCGAACGGGCGTGGGTGCTGGTAGATTTGGCTCAAGCCCTAATAAGTGCCGGAGAGAAGAGTGCCGCCGCCGTAGTACTGGACGAGGCCAAAGCGGTAGCCGAAGAGATTGAGGATGACTCCGAACGGGCAGGGGTGCTGGTAGAGGTAGCCCGCGCCCTCTTAGGTCTAGGTCAAGCCCCGGAAGAGGAAATGTTGGCCGCCCTAACCTTATTGGCAGAAGTTCAAACCCTCGCCCAGCAAATCGAGGATAGCTCCCTAAAGGCAAGGGTACTCGTAGACTTAGCCAAAGCAATGGTTGAGGCCAAAACCATTAGTGGCTCTATCTCCCAAGCTCTAGAAATAGTTCACCTAATCTCGGCCAGCCGAGAAGATAACTCTTTGCGAACCATTGCCCTAAATGAAGTAGTTAAGGCACTCACCAAAGCCGGAGAAAACGAGCAGGCTTTGCGGGTGGTACAACAGGAGTGGCAACAAGCCGCTACCCGTGAGGAGGCTACCCAGCTTCTAGCACTGGCTTACCCTCTCATCCCCCTCCAACCTGAAATAGGCGTAGCCTTTGCCGAAGCGTTCGATTGGGTTGACCGCCTCGTAACGAGCAGTTTGACCACCAGTGGCAACCAGTTGACCCGGCCAGCCGAAATGGGCTTAGTTGACAAGGTTTCCCGCTTCTTATAGTATATTGAACTTGAGGCCAGCCTCCGGCCAGCCTCGTAAGATATTTTTCTAAAAATCGGAGATGTTTCCATTTGAACTTAGATGAAAGTGATGGATGAATTGGCGCAGAGAATTGAATCGGATGAGCGGCTGGCAATTACCTACCGCCTCACCATTTCCGATGGGCGTAGCCCCGAAGACCATGCTAGGGATCTCGCGGTTGAACAATCCGTAGAAATTCCTTTCGAGTGCATCCCCGATGAGATCACTGACCGAGGTATTGTAGGTCGGGTCGAATCTATTGCTCCCGTTCCTAATCAAGAGAAGGTCTTTGAAGTAGTTATCAGCTATCGCAGCGACAATACCGCCTTCTCGGTGCCCCAATTTATCAATGTCATCTATGGCAATATCTCCATGAAGAGGGACATTACTGTTACCGGACTTGATCTGCCACCACTCTTGCTAGAGGCTTTTGGTGGCCCAACCTTCGGCATTGAGGGGATACGTGCGATTACTGGAGTTTTCAAGCGGCCTCTGGCTTGCACCGCCCTTAAACCCATCGGCTTATCCCTTAAAAAACTGGCTAGTATGGCGGCGGACTATGCGCGAGGTGGTTTAGACCTCCTCAAAGAAGATCACGCCATGGCCGATTTGGCCTACCATCCCTTTGCCGAGCGGATCGCCCGTTGTCAAGAGGCCATTATGCGAGAAAACGCTAGTAGCGGCCATAATATGCTCTACTTCCCCATGATCTCTGGCGGATTTGATGAGATTGAAAAGCAGGCTGAAATTGTCAAGAGTAACGGATGCAAGGGTGTATTGATTGCGCCTTTCCTGATTGGAGCCGATTTGATTCGGGTACTTTCCCGCCGTCACAACCTTATCGTAATGACCCACCCCGCTATGACGGGTGCTTACTACTGTGATCCTTCCCATGGCATCACCATGGAAGTTTTAATGGGGACAATCTTCCGAGTCATCGGCGCAGATATTTCGATCTTTCCCAATGCGGGGGGTCGCTTCTCCTATACCGCGCAAGAGTGCCGAAATGTGGGCGAGGCTTTGCGCCGCCCACTCGGTAAGCTCAAGCCCGCCTTCCCCTGTCCCGCTGGAGGCATGACCCTTGACCGAATGGCGGCGATGGCCGAAAATTTCGGTTCAGAGACGGTACTGCTAATCGGCGGTGGACTAATGCAGCAATCGAGCGATTTGGCGAAGAGTGCCGCCACTTTCATGGAGGCGATAGAGCAACATTTTGAGAACTAGTGGCAAAATCGGTGTACGGCAACCAACCTAGGTTACAGCCAAGTTACGCCGCCGCCTACCGTCCCTCCACCAACTTGATCTCTTCTGCGGTTAGATTCGTTCTCTCAAGAGTGATAATGGGGAAAAATTGGAAGCTGTAGGAGGGCGACCATCTGAATTTCTAATCCCGATTTTCAGGATTGGAAAGTCGGCTGGCCGCCCTCCTACAATCGGGATTAGTCTTTGGTGTTGGGTAGAACGGCTTTGGTAATGCGGGTCTGTAAAGCTTCTAGGCGAGCGTTTATTTCGGCGATGGTGGTTTCACTGGTCTGGCGATATTGATTTACTAGATCGGTGCTACTTTTGAGGTTGCCTTGAACGACACTCTGCAAAAGTTGTTGGGCCTGTTGCACCTGCTTGGCATAATCCTCGACGATGACTTTGCCTTCATTCTGGAAAGTTTCGGCCTGACCTATTAGGAATTTGCTCAATTCCATGGCCCGTTCTTGGCCGGAGGCCAAACTCTTGACATAGGTGCGGTAAACTTCGTTAGCTAACTCTAGCCATTGGGCACCCGCGTTAGCAATACTCTTATTCTCTTCGTGTGACATAGAAAATCCTCCCTGTTCTCTCTAATATCTACTTTAAAACCCATACTGCCTTGATGTTAAACCCGAATAGCTAAGTTATTGTATCACAGTTAACGGAATTGCAAAAAGCAAATGGGCTTAATTAGGTGTATTAGCTTCGCGGTCAGCCGAGTAGAGTAGTCTTAGGTTGAATATTGTGAGATTGAATATTGTGAGATTGAATATTCTTGGAGTAACCCTGACAAAAGTGTCAGGGTTGATCGGCTGGCCGGTCGGCTGGCCGGTCGGTCGGCTGGCCGCTAGTTCTATTCAAAGTTGGGCTTGCGTTTTTCCATAAAGGCACTAATGCCTTCGTAGTAATGTTTGCCCTGATAGACTTTGCGGCGGAGTTCTTGGATATATTCCCACGTTTCGGGGTTGATCGGGAACGAATCACCAATAATCCGGGCTTGCTCTTTCATTACGGCAATACTTTCGGAGGAGTGGTTGCCAATATGACGAGCCAAGTCGTAAGTAAATTTCTCCAATTCGGCTTCCGGCACAAGGTGGTTGACAATACCGACCCGCTCGGCTCGTTCGGCTTCAATCGGTAGGGCGGTAAAGAACATCTCTTTGGCGATATTGAGTGGTACGCGACTCAAGAAGTGCATAATACCGCTGGGGTTGTAGGGTACACCCAATTTGGCCGGAGTGATCGCAAAGGTGCAGGTGGGATCACCGATAATCAGGTCACAATTGATCGCTATATCACAGGCTCCCCCCCAAACCGTCCCATGAATCATGGCGATGACTGGAGCCGGATATTTGCGAATGGCGCGGATACCCAACTCTAGCGGATCGCTATAGCGGAGGGGATCAACGTTGGTGGTGGGCAGTTCGGCCACGTCATGCCCGGCTGACCAACACTTGACACGGCTAGAGGCTCGCAAAATAACTACCCGTACTTTGTTGCGTTCCATAAATTCGAGGGAATTGATTAGATCATAAATTAAAGCCCCGCTAAGCGCGTTGCGTTTGTCCTCGCGATTGAGGGTGATAACCCCAAAGTTATCTATAATTTCGGTAAGCGTGTAAGCCATTTGACCTCCGTTTTTTCTTTTTTCCAGTCTTCTTCAAGACACAATTCTTCATTCTGTAAGCATTTGAGATTGCACATTTTCAAGAGCAGCGGATTGCGCCTTTTTGAGTACTTCTAAGCTCGTTGGTATCGCCAGCCGCTTTTGCTGTTCAATCATATCAGAGATGGTGATAAGCTGAACGCGAGGATAACTACACGCCATCAGACTGTGTTCGTAGACTCCAACGGCATTTGCCTCGTCCTTCATGCCCTGCGTAGGAGGTTGAAGCGTGAGAAATATTGCTAACTCTGCCTTTTCCCGCAGGCGGTCATTATTCAACTTAGCTATATCTCCTCGCCCGACATTACCTGACTTGACTTGAAATACAATTTTAGCATTATCACTTTTGCCAGTGAGGAAGTAGGCTGTGCCATCAATGCCTTTATCACCACCTTTTTTGTCGTTAATTATCGCCCGATTATTAGTATAAGTAAGAACCGCCCATTTTTCAAACTCTTTACGTAAGCGATCATCTTGCTTTAACGCGAGGGCACGGGCAGAAGCCATATCTTGCGGGATGCCATTGAGCGTAATATTGCTTAGAATTTCTTTGCCGTATTGCGCTTCCAATCGGCGAAGGATAAGCGAGATGCTTTGATAGGTAATATCAATACCAATCCATTGACGTTTCAATGATTCGGCAGAGACTATAGTGGTTCCGCATCCGCAGTAAGCATCTAAAACAACGTCGCCTTCGTTAGTAGAAGCACGGATAATCCGCTCTAGTAAGGCCGACGGCTTTTCGGTGGGGTAGAGTTGTTTAATTGGGGGGACACGACTAATATCCCAAACATCATCCATCGCAACACCTTCGGATTCACCTTCGGTCTGAGAGGGTTTGCGCTGACCTTTTTCATCAAAGCTAGAGACAATTTTTGCATTTCCAAAACGCTTTACCGTAGCAGGGGAGCGTTCCACGAACAGGATATTGAAAGTTCGATTAGGGCTATCGGATTTACTATAGAAAAAGATAACATCGTGGTTTCGTACAAATTGACGCTGCCCAACCGACCACTTGAGGTAGTGCCAAATGATTTCGTTCCGAAATTCGCCACCGCTAGTGACAAATATCGTATCTAAAATAATTTTCAAATAGTGGCTTGCCGTAGGGTCACAATGTAGATAAAAGCTGCCTGTTGGCTTTAGGATACGATGTATTTCGGTCAAGCGGAGTGTCATGCTAACTAGGTATGCCAGTAGACTTCCCTGCTTCAGCACTGTTGCCAAACCTTTTATCAAATCAACTGCTGTGGTAGTAAAACGACCTATATCATTGGCAAGAATTTCCGAAAACCCTTCAGCAGCACGGGTATCCCAAACCCACGTGTCAATGAAGGCTTGGGCTTGGGCTCGGTCTTCGCCACCAATGTTGTTGTAAATTTGATTATAGTTACGCTTACTATTGAATGGTGGGTCTATATAACAAAGGTCTACGGTTTCATCCTTGATATATTTTCGCAACACCTCTAGGTTGTCACCGTAGTAAAGTAAATTCTTCATATTTTATATCACTTTTGCATCATCTAAAAATTATGGTAGGAATTTATTGTATAAACTCCTACCATCTGTATCATTTCAATAAGTAGGGGTTTATTGAGTAAACCCCTCCCACATTGGGCGTATACAATACACCACTACCCCGAAAAATTGAAATGATACTAACTTTCAAGCCAAGACCAGTCTACATAGTTTTAGACGAAATTAGGCACTCGTTTCTGGAGGAAGGCTCGGACACCTTCGTTATACTGCTCTCCTTGATAGACTTTGCGGCGAAGTTCCTGAATATATTCCCACGTTTCAGGATTGATCGGGAATGAATCGGCAATAATGCGGGCCTGCTCTTTCATTACCGCGATGCTCTCGGAGGATTGTTGGCAGATGTGACGGGCCAAATTATAGGTATAGGCTTCCAGTTCGGCTTCCGGCACGATATGGTTGACAATACCGACGCTCTCGGCCCTCACGGCATCAATTGGTAGGGCGGTAAAGAACATCTCTTTGGCAATATTTAACGGTACGCGGTTCAAGAAGTGCAATATACCGCTGGGGTTATAGGGTACGCCTAGCTTGGCGGGAGTGATGGCGAAGGTGCAGGTGGGATCACCAATAATCATATCGCAGTTGACCGCCATGTCACAGGCTCCCCCCCAAACGGTGCCATGGATCATGGCGATGACCGGGGCGGGATATTTGCGGATGGCCCGAATACCCAACTCTAGCGGGTCGCTATAGCGGAGTGGGTCGGCGGTGGAGTTAGTCGGTAATTCGGAGACATCATGCCCGGCGGACCAGCACTTGACACGGCTGGAGGCTCGCAGAATGACTACTCGTACTTTGTTGCGTTCCATGAAATCGAAGGATTCGATTAGGTCATGGATTAGGGCGGCGGATAAAGCGTTACGCTTGTCTTCGCGGTTAAAGGTGATGACCCCAAAATTATCAATAATCTCTGTCTGAGTGTAACTCATTTAAACTCCTCTTGGCTGAAGGCCAGCCTATGCCTCTTTCTGAGACAGGGTACGGTACTACAATAGAACTGCTCGTTACACAGTTGGCTGCTGGGAAGCAAACAAAGACCAGCCTACGCCCAGCCTACGCGATATGCCTGTCAGGTTAATTATAGTCTTTGAATCCCCTTCAGTGGGGTGATGCAGATAAGTTATGGGTTACAACATTGTACCAAATGTGCTGTGCTTCTCTCTCGTTTTCAGTCTCCTTTCCACTGGTGGTTCTACTGGTGGTTCCACTGGTGGTTCCACTGGTGGTTCCACTGGTGGTTCGGCAGACCGTAAACAAGGCAACGCTGCTAAGGGGCGCACCACTTCACCGATGTGATTATAGCACGACTTTTGAGTCTTATCAATCACTTCAGAGCTAATTCAGCCTAAGTTAAATTTTGCACAATTGTTTGATGTATATATAAAACACACTTAGATGTTAAAATTACGAGGAGAACAAGGTCTCCTCGTAACGAGCAGTTCTACGACCAGTCTACGACCAGTCTACGACCAGTCTACAGTAAAAGACCAGTCTACAGTAAAGGCGTATACCATACGCCTTTACCACGAATTATTGAATTGATTCGGCTGACCGTGTTACCTTAAACCTTTGAAAAGTGAGGCTTGGGGCGGGTGGGCTAGGTTAACGTAATGACCCCACTATAGGTAACTTGGCTCCGTCCGCCCTGACCATTGACCACGTAAATGCCTGGCTTGACGTTTTTGGTAACGAACTCTAGTGTGAGTTTGCCTTCAGCATCGGTTTTTTGAATACCAAGCAAAACGCTGTTGCCATTCTCGTCTGTATACCAGAACCTTACCAGTTCAAATGAGGCAAACGAATCTAGGTTTAGGGTCAAGGTTTCACCTGCTGCGATGCTGGTGTTATCTTGAGGTAGTCGCTGCACCTCCCCTTTGGTATCGTCCTTACTCTCCCGCTCGGTTAGTTTCAGACGTGCGACATTGCTGAGCGATTGATTCCCGGCGTGTAACTCATCATCCCAGCCTACGCTATAGCGTACTACGAAGGTCTCATCGGTTTTAGCATTTGCCGCCGGGTGGAAGACCAGCGTGGCACTAAAGACCTGATTATATTCCATCTTAGGTAGCTCAATCTTTAGGTAGGGTTGTGAACCATCTTTCACTATCTCGCTAATCCACATCCGACTATCGCTGAAGGTGGGGTATCCTAGCGTCAGGTGTGGGTCAAGTGGGAAGATTACCCGCACTGCGTCGGCTCGGCCATGATTGTAATTCATTACCGAAAGGGTGAAGATGACATTGGTAGTCGGGTCACTGGAGATCAAGCGATCCGGCGTAACTTTTAGTTGACCGCTCAGGTCGGCAGGAACTTTCTCCTTCTCCGTAGCAGTACAGATCAGGGTATAGCTCACCGTCGGCAGGTTCGGGTCGTTGGTGCTAAAAGTTAGGGTGGCGGTACGGGTTCCATTTGCGGCGGGAGTACATTGCAGCTTGATAGATTGTGAGGCACCTCCCTGCGCGATATTCAACGGGAAAGTCGGGCTAAGTATGGTGAAGTCGCTTGCATTTGCCCCGCTGATGACCGGATTGCTGATAATCAAGTTGATATTTGTTCCGATAACGGTTAGGAGAGCCGTAAGTGGTTGTTTCACTCTAGTTTGCCCAAAGTTAATCGTGCTACCGGGAATAGGGTTGGAGTTAAAACCACCTGTTGAAACAATGGTGATGGTGTAAGCTTGGCTGCCCACTCCGCCATTGCTATCGGTTGCCGTTATGGTAAAGTTGAAAGTACCCGCTACAGTGGGAGTACCAGAGATCGTACCATTGTTGAGGGTGAGACCTGTTGGAAGTGCGCCCGTAGCCACTGTATAGGTGTAGGGAGCGGTTCCACCAGTTGCAGTCACATTCTGGCTATAACCTTGATTGACGATACCGCCCGGTAAAGTTACTGGAGTGAGTGTAATCGTACCGTTAGTACCGGGTATTGCCATTACAATCAGGGTATAAACCTGCGTTCCGGTGGAGGCGTATAGATCAGTGGCAGTTACGGTAAAGGTGCTTATCCCAACGACCGTAGGTGTACCAGAGAGCGTTCCGTCACTGGCTAGGTTTAGACCAACTGGAAGTGTACCTGTAGTTACCGTATAGGTGTAGGGAGCGGTTCCACCAAGTGCGGTCAAGGTTTGGCTGTAAGGCTGAGAGACCACCAACACAGGCAGGGTAGTCGGGCTAAGGGTGATGGTGGTGTTGACCACTGCTAGAGAGACCGCGAAGGTGGCACTAAAACCATTGGCATCCGTAACTGTCACATTAACCGTAGCTGGGCCAAGCAGAGTTGGTGTACCAGAAATGATACCACTACTGCTCAAGCTCAATCCTGTTGGTAAGGTGCTACCATTTGCTAGAGCAAAGGTGTATGGACCCACTCCTCCGCTACCCGCGAGGGCTTGGCTGTAGGGAGTGCCGATGGTTGCATTGGGTAAACCAGTGGGCAACAGCGTAAGCGTTGGTGACGCAAGCACCAGACTGTAGGCTTGTGCCCCGGTAAAGCCGTTGGCATCCGTTGCCGTTACCGTAAAGTTGAAAGTACCTGCGACGGTGGGATTGCCAGAGAGAGTACCGTTACTGGCTAGGGTTAGGCCCGTCGGTAAGGTTCCCAGCGTTATAGTATAGGTGTAAGGAGCGGTTCCACCTGTTGCCGTCAAATTCTGGCTGTAAGCAGTACCGGCTATGCCACCCGGTAAGGTGGTAGGTGTAAGGCTAATCAACGGAGCAATCATCAAAGTGTAGGCTTGCGCCCCGGTAAAGCCGTTGGCATCCGTTGCCGTTACTGTAAAGTTGAAAGTACCAAAGGCCGTCGGATTGCCAGAAAGAGTACCGTTACTGGCTAAGGTTAGGCCCGCAGGCAAGGTTCCCAGCGTTACAGTATAGGTGTAAGGAGCGGTTCCGCCCGTTGCTGTTACGTTCTGACTGTAGGCTGTGCCAACCTGACCATTTGGCACGGTGGTTGGGGTAAGGGTGATGGTTGGGGCCATTACCACCAGCGTAGAAGCTTGCGCCCCGGTGCTGCCAGTATAGTTAGCATCGCCCAAGTACTGAGCGTTAATGGTGTGATTACCTACTGTTAGGTTAGCAAGGGTTAGGGTAGCGATTCCACCTACTAAGGTGACGCTAGTGGCTTGAGGTGTACCATCAATTAAGAAAGTCACCTGTCCAGTAGCACCCGTTGTAACAGTAGCGGTAAAGGTTACGCTCTGTCCGTAGGTAGAGG
>JACAUC010000186.1 GCA_013390945.1 Candidatus Chloroheliaceae bacterium | reverse complement strand
CGGGGGGATCGGGATTAGAAATCCCTCCTACATTATCGGGGGGATCAAGATTAGAAATCCCTCCTACATTATCGGGGGGATCGGGATTAGAAATCCCTCCTACATTATCGGGGGGATCAAGATTAGAGGATTTTTGAGATGAGCAAAAGCTTTAAGGCGGTCTGTGTCTACGAGGATGGTTCCAAAGACGAGGCGAAAGTCACTATTACTAGCGAAGGTGGTACTATTTTTCAGATAGCGTGGCAGATTAGCAACGGTGAAACGGGCCGTTTTGTATTAGAAGGTAATTCTATCGAAGAAATTTTCGCGCTGTGGTGTGAGGATAATGAATTTGAACCAGCAAACTAAGCTTTAAGAGACAAAGAAGAAAATTTAGTGCTGAAAAATAATTTTATAGTAGAACCAGAACCACCTTATCTGCTACCGGGTGGTAAAATTGGGTTATCCGATCCATCGGACTATTTTCATACTCTGGCTGGGGTAGCCCTTTGGTTGGGGCTACCCTATTGGTATGCCCGTCTGTTGGGGCAAATGCAAGCGTGGGACGAACTTTATCGCTTTCAAGTCTGGTGGGTACGTCAGGTACGGCAATATCTGGATGTGCGGCTAGATATTGGTGGCTTAAAACGGGTTGACCCTCACCAAAGCTACATCGTTACACCGCTCCATGAGGGCTTTGGCGATATATTGGCTTTGGCGGAACTGCCGTTGAAGATGCGGTTCGTGGCCCGTGATGAACTGTTCGACCAGTGGAAGATGCTGGGACCACTGCTGCGGGATAGTGGACAACTGGTGGTCTGCCCGGAACAGGGGGCCAAAAGTTACCGCCAGTTGTTGCGCTCGGCTGCTCCGGTCTTTGCTAGGGGGGAGAGTCTGGTTATTTTTCCACAGGGTACAATTCTGGGTATCGAAAACGATTTTAGCGGAGGGGCTTTTGCTCTGGCAAAGACCTTTAAGCTACCTATTTTGCCAATCGCTTTAACGGGTAGTCATAAGGTTTGGGAATACCCTTTCAGTCCGCGCTTACGCTATGGAGAGCGCATTAGCCTACGGGTACTGGCTCCGATTTCAGTAGAAGAGTGTTTGGCTCGCCCTAGAGAAGAATTACGCCAAATGGTGCAGCAGCGGCTTAAAGAGGTAGCCCTTTCTGGTACAATGGCCCCACCTAGACGTTTTGTGCCGAGCCGCGATGGATATTGGGATGGCTACGCCTATCGCATTGACCCCCAATTTTCCGAATTGGCCGCAGATATTGAACGCCATCGGGCTGCCCTGATAGTTTGATTTTTGGTAAAAACTTTCTTTAGCGATTTGCCACCATTTTCACTGAAACAGAAGTCGGGGTAAGGGGTGTACTACTGCTCTTGGCAAGCTGACCAGCAGGCGGCGGGGGTGCATCACTGCGGCCTTGGTTGGGAAGGGAGGAGAGGCGAGTCGGGTTTAGGGTTGGTGGCAGAAAAGTAGTAGCTACCTCGGCGGTGGAGGTAGGAGCTAGAATTGCCGAACCGCCATCAAAAGGAGTAGTGGTGCTTTGTTGGCTACTATTCCCAGCAGGCGAGGTAATAGGGCTAGTACGTGGTGAAAGCAACAGCACCACTATTATCACTACCAGTACCAAGGTCACTATATTAGCGGCTAACAAAAGGGCTACCCGCCCATCTCGTCGCGCCCACTTTAAAATGTTTTTAAGCATAATAAATTATCCTTTACAAAATTTTCCCTACAAGCCTTTAGGCGTGGGATTCTTGGTATCCATCTGACCTTCTTTGGCGTTGAACCAGTGGCGATAGAGTTCTGCTACCTCATTGGCTTGGTCGGCACTAACGCCAGCTTTGAGTGCTTCCAACAAATCATTGGGGAGGGCAAACTTGTAGCGATTGGCTTGTAAGTAGGCATGGGCGAATTTCAGAAAAGCAACCTCACCAAACGTTTGGCGATAGACTTCATAAAAAAGACCTGCTTTATTATAGACAATACTAGTATAGGCGTTAAAATCAGTGAAATTGTAAACTGGCTGATCGGCAAGATTGTCTTGCCCGGTAGTTACTGCCGCCAGAAAACCGTTTTTCATATAGGTCTGTAAAATACGCTGAGCTTCGGCTTTACTCTTGAAACGCTCGAAATATAGCACTGGCACATATTCAGTTAAGCCTTCATCTTGGAAGGGATGGCGAATTTGGTCGCTGCCAACCAAACCATACCACCACTGATGACCTGTTTCATGGGCCACCACATACTCCAGCGAAAGAGCGGCCTCCGGGTTAAAATAGCGGGTAGTGATGTAGATCAGGCCCGGAAATTCTAAGCCACCAAAAGTAGTTAGAACGGTTTCGGCTACTTGATATTCGGCATAGGGATATTGCCCAAAAGCGTCACTATAGGTCTTGAGCGAGTCAACCGCATATTGCAACATCTTCTCACCCCAGAGGCGGTCTTTTTCCAAGAAATAAGCCGTGACCAAGGTTTCGCCACTCTGTTGGCTGGCACTTTGATATTGTGAACTAAGAACCGCTACAAAATCACGTACTGGCCCGGTTACATATTTGACCGTAGATGTACCGTCGGAGTTGGGTTTTCTCTCCACCCGCCGTCCATTGGCAACCACCACCTGCTCGGCGGGTGCTGTCAGCCAGACGTTAAAGAAAGAAGTTCGGCTGTTGGTTACATCCCCGATAGAACTGAAAGTATGAATATCCCAGCCTCCCACCCTTTTATCAAAAACCGCCACTTGGGGATACCAGTAGCACAGATTAAAGACTTGAGGAGACAAGCTATACCTAAAGAAAGGAGTAGCGTCACCGGTAGAGACCCTGAGGCTAAAATCCATTTCGATAGCTGCCAATCCACCCGGCTCAAGTGAGCGACCCGACTCAAAGTAGACCCTCACCATGCTCTGGTTATTCTCTAGCGTCCAATTGGCAACCTGACCATTTACCCGCACTGCTGAAACCGCGACAGGGGTCTCACCTATTGACGGAGGCGCGGAATTGGCCCACAGCCAAAAATAGAGGCTATCCAACACTTCTCCCGTGTCATTGGTATAAATTACTTGCTCGTGTCCGGCTACTTCCGGTCGGATAGGGTCGGGCAGAATACGAACTGCAATGTTGTAGATTGGCGCACCTTGATCTTGATTCAGCTTTAGATCGGTCTTAAAAGCAGGAAGCATTGCCTCCAAATGTTCGCTCAAATCAGGTTTAGTTGGTGTGCCAGTTGCTGGAGCAAACGAAGCAAGGGGCGCAGTCAGAGTTACGTCATTACTTATAACCGGAGTTGGTAGACTAGGAACAACCGTTGGGGAGGGGGCAACTATTACGGAGGGAGTAACCGCTTGGTTAGTGGCCTCCAGCGGAGGTGTAGGCGTAGCAACTTCCTTGGTAAGTGGCGGTGGTGTGAAACTAAGCGACGTAGCCGTAATAGTTGGAGTGGCTACTCCTTCGCCACAAGCTATCAGGCTCATCAATAACAGAGAAATTATTAAAACATTCCGCAGACATTTCAATAAACTAAACAGTCCTTTTTCTAAAGAAACTTCGTGGAAGTGCTTCATTTATGAGGATTCTCCCATTAATTACGCCTTACGTCAAGCCTAATGGCCCAAACTATCATTATCTCTGGTTGTTTTATTATACCAAAACCGCTATAATGCTAGGGTGTTATATCATTACTCTGGTTAACGGTAGAGAACTTTTGGCAACTAAGTGCCAATTAAGCATGGTAAATGCAGCAGCAACCATACATTAACCCTGCCACTATAATGCGGGGTCGGGCCATAACAAAACGGATACAACATTTAAAGCGGAGGAGAGAGGCCATCCCGCTCTTTTGGGCTGCACGAGATGTTTTTGGGGTACTGGTTCTTATTCCACTCTTCCTTTGGACGCGCCTGCCCAACCTGCTGGCTCTGCCAATGTTCTACGATGAAGCAATCTACCTAGAATATGCCCGCTCCTATCTGGCGGATCCCCAAAGGAATCTGCTTATTTCGGCAGAAAAGGATGGCAAACCCCCCCTCTTTATTTGGGGCTTGGCTTGGTTCTGGAACCTCTTTGATGACCCGTTGATGAGCGCCCGTTTTATGTCACTGCTGGGAGGCGTACTGACGGCTATCTTCATCTATATGGCCGGGCGCAAACTCTTTTCGCCTGTGGTAGGCTGGGTAGCTACCTTTTTCTACTCTCTTTCACCTATCTTTATCTTGCACAATCGCCTAGCGGTACATAGTAGCTGGGAAACGGCGGCGGGTGCAGGGGCACTCTATTTCGCCATTTGCTTAGGCCGACGACCTCGCGCCTTTTATGCGCTGGGCTTGGCGGCAGCGATTGGCTTAGGTTTACTACTTAAACAAACCGCCTACTTTTATTTCGTGTTAGCACCCTTAACGGTCTTCCTATTGCGACGACGGCCTGACATAGCCGCCAGTCAACGAACCCACCAAAGCGGGAGACTACACCACTTGGCACATTGGTGGTACAAAAAGCGGTTGCCCAAATTTTCGGCCTTTTATCGGCCTTGGCTGCAAAGTAGTCTGCTTTTCCTAACCGAACGACAATCTACCACCTTTTGGGACATTAGCGCCCAATTCAAGCTGGAGCGCCGTCAGGCACAGGCCGTCAAATGGCGGGGCTGGCTCTACTCTACGATTGTAGCAGTAGTGGCACTTGCACTAGCCGCCGCGTTCTACCTGCCTTTACGTACCCATCCCGATAGCTACCTGCTGAGTAGCACCGATACTAGCTATGTACTCAGTCCTGAAGAGATTATAGGATTACCCTTCAATATCTGGCAGAAAAATTTGGCAGAGACTTGGAGTTGGTACCAAACTTATTACAATATCCCGATTCTAGTATTGGCACTAGCGGCTACCGGGTATGCCACGCTAAAAGCACCCAAAGCCCAAGCGGAAATAGTGCTACTGGCTTGGGCCGCCTTACCAGTGGTGGCTCAGATAATCCTAGCCCGACAACACTGGTTTTCGCGTTATGTAGTAGCTTTTGGCCCACCGCTATTGCTTTTGGCCGCCCTTGGGTTGGTGCGTCTGTGCCACTATTTTATCCAAATGAGCCGGGAGCGGTTGCGCTGGACAGGTGGGTTTGCGGTTGGAATCGGTTTGCTGCTCTGCGTGGTTTGCGTTGCGCCCCTACTCAAAATAGATGCCGACCTGATTAACAATCCGACTCAAGCTGCCATTGCACCTAAAGACCGTTGGCAATACATTGAAGGCTGGCCCAGCGGTTATGGTATTCAAGAGACCATTAATTATATACGCGGCCTAGCCGCCCAAGATGCGGTGCTACTCTATATTGACCAGACCGATACGTCACCCGAATATTACTTCCTATACTACTTCGATCACCTGAAAGGCTGGATCTATTATGCCCGTACCACCGATGCCAATTGGAATACACATAACTTCTACTACGAGCGTAACAGCTATTACATTACTACAGGAGAGCCTAATCCAATCTTGCGTCCTTATCTCCAACTAGAAAAAGTCTTCCCCAAACCTTCCGGGCAAGCCGCCTTAGCCGTGTATCATTTTGTGAAGCCGCAAAATGAACCAGAAATGACCCTAGGAAGATAATTTCGTATTTTTCCAGTAGAGAGAAACTCTATAGCTTAAAGCGTTTGCATTAGTCGTACTTGAGGCTTATTATATTACACGTTAACCGGGCCAAGACTAATCCGGTTCGCGTTGATTAAAATAATAACATAAGTAAATTTTTTTCATAGAACTATTATAAATTTAAGGAGCCAAACGAAGAGTAAGGTTCCTGCCAAACGAACGATAAAGATTGTACAAATGTTTGAAGGCGTAATTTTTGACCTAGATGGTCTGATAGTAGACGGAGACACTTGGCAACTCTGGGCATGGAACGAATATCTTAAACGCTACGAAACACAACTTAGCGAGGAAGAATGGGAACAACTGGTAAACCTGAGAGCGTATGACATCGCCGAGGTGTTGCGCGGGCGTTACAATTTGCCCATAGACCCTCTGACCATTACCGAGGAGCGGCAAGTTATTCTCTTGGAACTGGTGGAGGGTCTGGAAAAGTTGGAAGCCCTACCCGGAGCCTTAGATGTAATTGAGATGCTCAAGAACAATGGTATAAAACTGGCGATTGCCACCCCCGCCTACAAGGATTACGTTTGGCTCATCCTAGAAAAGTTAGGGCTGGATGAAATGTTTGATGTACTGGTAACGGGTGACATTCTGACCGAAACCCGACCAAGACCTACGCCCTTGATAGCTTGCGCCGAAACTTTTGCCCTACATCCGGCCAACTGTCTAGCCCTTGCCAAAGATCGGGCCGGAGTGGAGGCTGCAATCACTGCGGGGATGAGGGTCATTTGTGTACCCGCCCCAACGGTACCGCGCTGGCGCGTAACCGGAGCCGACATAGTGCTGTTTTCGCTAGATGCACTCAATCTGACCACGCTTCGCTCTATCTGGTTCGCCAATGGCGAAGAACCTCGCCCTCAGTTGTACCGTATTAGGTAAATGTCATTGAATTATTAGGTGAAGTTAACAAAACGCTAATATATCGAGGGTATACTAGGTTAGGAAAAGGGGAATTAGCTAACGAAGTATATTCAAGATTTAGTGACTAATGTTAAAATGTGGGTAGAAGAATATCATCTGAATGGCCCCCTTGCGGAGAAGAGGGTACGAAAGAGGTATCATCTCAAAATTTCGTGGTAGGGGTGTATTGCATATGCCCCAAATGAGTTGGGTTTATTCAATAAACCCCTACTTATTGAGAAGATACCGAAAGAGACGAAAAGCTGTAAAGCAGCAAGCACAAATCAGTGGGTAATGTACCGGAACTAAGGGTGGACGATGGTGCAAATAGAACAACGCCTCAAAAATACCATTAATAGCACAAAAACAACCAAACCGTTTCCTCATGTACTGGTGGTAGATGATGTGCAAGAAAACGTGGAACTAATGGAAGCCATTTTGCTCACCAAAGGTTTTAGCGTACTTACCGCTCGCAGTGGACCAGAAGCCTTAGAACTAATTGAGACGAAACCACTCGATTTAATCCTGTTAGATGTAATGATGCCCGGTATGGATGGCTTTGAAGTAACCCGACGTATTCGGGCCAATGCAAGCTTGCCTTACATCCCAATTGTACTAGTAACGGCTTTACAAGATAACGATGCTCGCGTGACCGGACTAGAGGCAGGCGCAGATGAATTTCTAAGCAAACCTTTCTCCCAGCCCGAATTGGTAGCGCGGTCGAGGGCGTTGGTACGTCTGAAACAATCCTACCAACAGTTACTTGAAATAGCCGAGGAGAATCAACGACTCAATAGACTCTTGAGAACCGAAAACTCCCGCATGAGCCAAGAACTTGAACGCACCAGAGAGGCCCAACTCCGCTTAATGCCTCAATCTGCCCCACCCTACCGAGGGGTCAGTTTCACCGCCTATTACAATCCAGCCCTAGAGGTGGGTGGCGATTACTACGATTACTTTAAATTGGACGATCATCGTTTTGTAGTACTGGTAGGCGACGCAGTAGGCAAGGGTGGTGCTGCCGTGCTAGGAGTGGCGATTACCAAAAGCCTAGTGGCCGCCGAATTTTCGCCCGGTCTTAACAGTGGCGACGATCAACCTCAAGCCCAAGAAGGGACTAAATTCAATCCGGCAAATTTGCTGAGCCATCTCAATCAGATAATGTGTAGTACCCTAGAAAGTAGCCAGACCGAGATTACCCTCTGGTGTGGCATGGTAGATTTGGAGCATCGGATGATACACTATAGCAACGCGGGACACCCTTTTCCATATCTCTGTCAGTATCGCCAAAGTGAAAATAAAGTGATAGAATTAAAACAGGGCGGGTTGCCGCTCGGTCTCTTCTTAAACGCAGAATATGTCAACCGCGAAGTAAGTTTCGAGCGGGGCGACCGCTTGGTACTCTATAGTGACGGCATCACCGAAGGGCAAAACCATCACGGTAGCCTCTTCAGTGCCGAACGGTTGGCAGCGGTTTTATTAGAGGCTGGTGGGGTTGGACCCCAAGATTTACGCAAAAAAGTGTTAGCCACTCTCGATAGCTTTTGCGAGGGTGCGCCACAATCAGATGACCGAACCCTAGTAGTGTTTGGCTTCTATTAGTCTGGAGAGAATTATGTCCCAGGCTCTCCCCAATAAGATTATTCTAAATAAGACCTCCCGTTTTTCGGTAGACGAAAAACAAGCCGCCTTGAGCCGCTTGGCACTTGAAATTGGCCTGACACTCGACCTAGAGCAGGTTCTCATACGTGGTCTGGAAGCAATTATAGAAGTAACCGCCGCCGAAGTAGGCGAAATTTTCCTATTGGAAGGTGAACCAGAAGATCCCGATGAACAAAAATTCTTCCAGCAAGCCGCTTTACACGCCCCTTTGGAACTGCGTGAAACCTTTACCGAACTCGATAGCTTTGGATATGGTGAAGGTTTGCCCGGCCTAGCCGCCAGCAAACGCCAAACTATTATTAGCCATAAGCTAACTAACGACGTGCGCTTTCTACGGCAGAGATTCAAGCAACAAGGGTTCCATTTTGCAGCTGCCTTTCCGCTACTGGTCAATAATTCTGCTATCGGGGTACTTAATCTCTTCAGCCAAGCTAGAAACTGGACAATAGGGCCAGAGGATGTCCTTTTCATTGAAGCCTTAGTCGCCAGCCTTGCCATTGCGGTCAACAATGCGCTAAGTTACCGCCGCATGGAACAGGCTAGGGCAGGAATGGCAGCACTTTCCAACGCGGTGGAAATTCTAAATACCTCACTTAATCCACGCCATGTGATCGTCCGCTTGCTCAGTGAAGCGGTCAAATTGATCGGAGCCGAAGGTGGTGCCGTCTATCTTTATAACCCCGGAGCCTCTTTTTTACAACCCCATGCCACTATCTTAATTGATCCTGAGTGGCGCGAACGGGAATTGCCCCTCGCAGGTTCGTTGACCGCAGAAGTACTCCTGACTGGCACAATTCGCACCGTTTCAGATACTGCCACTACCCCGGAGCGGGTCTACCCAAAGTTAGAAGAGAGCGGTCGGCCCGGTTCGGTGGTAGCGGCCCCCCTTATGCGGCGCGGACAATTACGAGGGGTGCTGGAATGTTACAGCAGCCGTCCACGTAACTTGAGCAAACACCAACTTGAACTGCTTTCAGCTTTCGCTTCTCATGCGGTTTTAGCCCTGCGTAATGCCGAACTACACCAAGAATTAGATGTGGAACGCCGCAAGGCAGATGTAGAACGCAAGAAATTCGAGGCAATTCTTGATAATTCGCCCGAAGGTTTCTTTTTTGCCAAGCCCGACGGTACGATTGTTAATTTCAATCGAAACGCCCGTCAAATCTTGGGTTTAGGTAATAGCAATCCTGAAAATTTCTTCCAATACAAACGCGATTACCAAGTTTTTCGGCCTGACGGAATTTCGCGTATGAGTGAAGAAGAAATAGCCATGACCCTCGCCCTCAAAGAGGAGGCCACCATTACCTTGCAAGAAGCTATTTTACGCTGGCCGGAGGGTATTGAAAAATATCTGATTCTTAGTGCCGCCCCAATTTATGATGAACGCAATCAAATGATGGGCGCATTTACGCTCTTTCAGGATGTTACCCCTATCAAACAGGCTGAAAAACTTAAATCAAAGTTCCTTTCGATGATTACCCACGAACTCAAAACACCCCTCGCCTCGATCAAAGGTACGATCAGTGGTCTATTACAAGAGGATGTAGAATGGGACGACGTTACCCAAAAGCGCTTCCTCAATTCGATTGAGGAGGATGTGGACGGTATGGTGGCACTGGTAGCTAACCTGCTGGATATGGCTCGCTTAGAAGCAGGCTTTATGCGCCCTGAATTGGAGGAATGTTATCTAAGCGAAGTAGCCGAAGAAGCGGCTCGCCGCTTGCGAGGGTTGGCACGAACCGCCCACCAACGAATTCAATTTGAGTTTGAGGCAGGTACTCCCCCGGTAGCCGCCGACTTCATCCACCTAGAACGGGTAATGGTCAATTTAATTGGTAATGCTCTTAAATATTCACCTGAACGAACCACCGTCACTATCTCAGTGCGCCCCACTTTTGAAAATGAAAATCAAGTTTTTGTGGAACTAGCCGTCGCCGATCAAGGGCCGGGTATTTCACCCGACGACCGGGAAAAGATCTTCAAGCAGTTCTATCGGGGCCAATTAGTCGCAAATCGAGCCGGACGCAAGGTTGGAACCGGGCTGGGTCTTGCCATCTGTCGCGAAGTTATCGCCTTACACAACGGTCGAATTTGGGTGGAAGATCACTTAGGCGGTGGCTCCGTTTTTAAATTTACACTACCTGCTTTAGTAAACGAAGGGCTGAGTATATGATTGAACCAAACAGAGAATTTGAACCATCATGTTATATAAACTTAATTCCTAAAGTGGTTGAGTAAAACTATGTTAACCGAAATAAATAATAAAGAGAAACCTGAAGGTGAGAGCCGTCGCATTTTAGTAGTAGACGACGACTTGAAAATAGCCCAATTTATCACTTCTAATTTGCAGGCCCGAGGTTATGAAGTGGTCAAAGCGTCAGACGGCGAAGAAGCGTTGCGGGTAGCGGTAGAGACCACACCGAACTTAATGCTACTCGACCTCTCCCTACCCAAAGTCGAGGGATTAGAAGTCTTGCGCCGCTTACAACCCCACCGCAGCTTTCCAATTATCATACTATCGGCCCTAGACGATGAAGCCTCTAAAATCGAAGCCTTAGACTTGGGCGCAGATGATTACCTTACTAAACCTTTTGGTATCGGCGAATTGTTGGCCCGCTTGCGGGTAACTTTTCGTCGCCTTGAAAACGGTTTCAGCCCTAGTTTTTACCACATCTCCAGCAACCAAACCACTGATATTTCGGTAGTACCAAACCCAGAAGGACTTGACCCCACCGGACGTTATTATCGGGCAGGGTCAATCGAGGTAGACTTAGAAGGCCGGGTGGTTAAATCCAACGGCAAGGAGGTAGCCCTTACTCCTACCGAATATAGCCTATTACACTATCTTGTTACCAATGCGGGAAAAATTTTGACTCACCGCGAACTACTCCAAAAAGTCTGGGGTCCAGAGTATGGCGGTGAAACCGAATATTTACGAACGTATATCAAGCAACTACGCCGTAAGCTAGAGCCAGAGGTAACCCGTCCGGTCTATCTGCTGACTATACCTAGTACTGGTTACCGCTTCCGACCTCCGCTCTTAGAGTAAGGTGATTTAGGAACGGAGGTGGGTTTGCGGTTAGTTGACCAGACTCTGAACCTGCTCGACAAAATCAGGTGTAGCAAAGGGTTTTTGCAAATAAGCCGTAACTTTTAGTTGGCGTAACAGCTTGCGGTCAGGCGGAAAAGAAGAAATCATCATTATTGGTAAATCCGCTAATTCCGGGCGAGAGCTACTACGGAGGGCACGTACTACCTCCCAGCCTTCGCCATCGGGCAACGCAATATCTACCACCGCCAAATCTAACGGATTTACATCTAAAGCTGCTAACCCTTCGGCAACAGTTTTGCAGCCCTGAACGCTAAATCCTTTCTTAATAAGTGTTCTGAGCAACATGTCGCTCAGATTCTCATCATCATCTACTAACACTATCAAGTCTTTCATCCCGGTCTCACTCTTAGCACTGCTACTATAAATGCACACAACCTAACAAATTTAAATCTAATTTCACCTATATTAGGTTTAGTTTAGCAAATATTTATGAAGAAGTCGTGAAGAAGTCGTGAAGATTTAAACCATCCGGCTTGCAGTGTGATACAATCCGATTCGATAATTTTGAGGTTTGACCGAAACTAATTAATAGAAAGAGGCTTAGAGTTTGGCGACAGAATTGGAAATAGACACCGAAGGTTATGTAAAGTTGGCCGAATTAGAACAAGTACCACCGGGCGAAATGGTTCAGGTCACTCTGGAATGGCAAGGTCAGGAAGAAGATATAGCCCTAGCCCACACGGAAACTCAGATTTACGCCTTCCGTGACCTTTGCCCACATATGAACTATCCCCTTAGCATCGGTACTTTATGCGGCACTCAACTCGAATGTCGCGGACACAATTGGCTCTTTGATCTTCAGAACGGTAAGGCCATTACGCCCCCCATCCGTAAAACCCTCGACCGTTATCCGGTTAAAATAGTAAATGGGGCAATTTGGGTAAAACTACCACCAATGTAGGAGGGATTTCTAATCCCGATTTACTACCACCAATGTAGGAGGGATTTCTAATCCCGATTTACTACCACCAATGTAGG
>JACAUC010000185.1 GCA_013390945.1 Candidatus Chloroheliaceae bacterium | reverse complement strand
GTGGTATGTGAAGATCAACTGACAGAGCAGCATCCTACAAGATTTTGGCTTTCCGGCTAGAATGTGGTTATGGAAATTTATTTTAGCCTAACTATCAGCTTTCTCTTAGGCCAAGATTGTAGGATGCTGCTCTGTCAGTTGATCTTCACATACCACTAATCTTGCCAGATTGGATAGCTCTCCGACTTTGCAACAGCCTTACCCTAGTCTCTGCCCTGTTAGCACGATTGGGCTACTTATGATAAAATTTTAGGTGATTTAGCTGCCTCATGAGTAAATCAACACACTATAATTAAAAGTAAGGGCTGGATTAGGGGGAATGAGATGAAATACCGAATGTTGGGCCGAACCGGATTGCAAGTTTCGGAGTTAGGTTTTGGAGCTTGGGCTATTGGCGGCAATCAGCCCGATAGTTATGATTCGACTAAAGACGAGATTTCAATACAGGCTATCCACAAAGCGTTGGAAGTAGGTTGCAATTTCTTTGATACCGCCGATGTCTATGGTTTTGGACATAGCGAAGAATTGGTGGGTCGAGGATTACGTGAGGCGGGTAAACTGAAGGAGGTTTATATTGCTTCTAAGGTAGGCGGCAACTTCTATAATCCGGGTGGGAAGGTGGTGACCGATTTTTCACCCAAACACATCCGCTTTGCGTTAGAACAGACGCTAAAGCGGCTCGACCGCGACTACCTTGACCTTTACCAACTTCATAATCCCAGCCGTCCTTTGATTGAAGATGGTCAGATTTTTGAGGTACTAGACGAACTAAAAGCCGAGGGTAAAATTCGTTTCTACGGCGTATCTATTCACAGTGTGCCGGAAGGATTGGCTTGTCTGCGGAGTGGTAAACCAGATACTATCCAAGTAGTCTATAACCTCTTTTCACTGGTACAAAGCGAAAACCCGGCGGAACAACTCTTCCCACAAGCCTTAGAGCAGAATGTCGGCATTACAATACGTGAGCCACTGGCAAATGGCTTCCTGACAGGTAAGCAACGCCTTGATACCACCTATGAACCTGGTGATATTCGCTCAAGTTGGCCCAGCAACTACCGTTCATTTAGAATTAGGATGGTAGAAGCTCTCCGTTTCTTGGAGAGAAAAGACCAAAATGAGCAACTCACTCGAACTTTGAGTCAAGTGGCTTTGCGCTTTGCTTTGAAAGAGGAAGGGGTTTCAACCGTAATTGTAGGTCTCAAAACTCCCGCACAAGTGGTAGAAAATTTTGGAGCCTCCGATTTGCCAGAATTGACCAAAGAGGAATACCAGCGAATTAACAGGGTCTTTTTTGGTTAGCTTCTGATCCGATTAGGCATTACAATAGAATCGTGATTAGGATTAGAATCGGGATTAGAATCGGGATTAGGATCGGGATTAGGATTAGAATCGGGATTAGGATCGTGATTAGGATTAGAATCGGGATTAGAATCGTGATTAGGATTAGTATCGGGATTAGAAATCCCTCCTACATGGGGTTAAAAAGGAAAGGCGGAACGTAGCAAGTGGCCGATAAAGAATTGCCGAGCAGTACCACTCATTCTCCGGCAAATTCAGCCAACAATTACCGCTCGAACAATCAGATCGCACTAACTTCCGGTACAACTCTAGAGCAATCCGGTGAATGGCAGGGCTGGCAGGAGTGGTTTAACCAAATTTACCGACGATTAATGTCTGACCCTGCCATAAGTTATGCGCTGACGGTCTTTATGACCCATCGCTTACTTTTGTCTGCGCTTGGTGCGCTCTTTGCGCTGATAGTCCCGCTCGAACCTCCGCTAGGTAGTAGCTTGTTGCGCGACGTAAGCCCCAACTTTTGGGGGCCGGGCTTTTTTCTCTTGGCTCCTTGGCAACGCTGGGATACTAACTGGTATATTAGTATTGCTCAGGTGGGCTACGATATAGGTAATGGCACTACAAATTTTCCCCCACTCTATTCTTTTCTAATTGGTCTGTTGGGTCGGTTGTTGCTGGGACAGTATATGCTGGCGGCACTCCTTATCTCTAACATAGCCTATATAGTGGCCTTAGTCTATCTCTATCGGCTAACCTTGCGTCATTTTAGTGAGGCAACGGCTCGCACTACAGTACTTTTTATGGTCACTTTTCCAAGTGCTTTCTTCCTAGCCTCCGGTTATACCGAGTCGCTCTATTTGGCCCTAACCCTTGCGGCTTTTTACTATGCCGAGGAGAGACACTGGTATTTGGTCGCTTTTCTGGTAGCCTTGACTGGAATTACCCGCATTCAGGGGATTGTGTTGGTTTTGCCGCTAGGTTACCGCTATCTTCAGCAAATTAATTTTAACTGGCGCAGGTTTGGCTGGGAAGGAGTGGCCTTGGTTTTATCTCCTAGCCTCTATGCGCTTTATATGGGCTGGGTCTACTTTATTCTGGGCGATCATAATTTTGGCAATCACTTGGCCGTAATTTGGCATATTAAGTTTGCCATGCCTTGGGAGTCGTTTTTCGGTGGTCTCTTTGGTTTCTTTAACCCTTCACACGTTCGCACTATGGTTTTTAATTTGCTAGATCTGGTGACGCTGACTCTGTTTATTAGCCTGACGATTATTGCGGCCCAACGTAAATTTCCGACACACTACCTGATTTATAGTATAGTGAGTTTGCTTATTTATTTGACCCGGCAGGGAACCGAGGACTTATTCTGGATGAGCATGAACCGTTACCTGATAATGGTCTTTCCAGCCTTTATGCTGATGGCTCAAGTAACCCCGCGCCGTTTCTTAAAGGTGAGCGGAGCAATACAGGCTATTTGGGCCACCCTCTTTATCTTTTGGATGTGGGCGGGTTAGTTTTGCTCTCCTATCTTTGATGCTATAATAAAGTTTGGGTTAATAAATTCGCTCTTTTCGCCACCTGATTATAGGTACGTTTATGAATAAGGAAAATGATATAGGTATAGATATAGATATAGATAAGGAACGTCTAGCGCAGCTTGAAGCAGAGTTAGAGGCTGAAAAGCAACTGCGGCATGAGCTTGAGAAACGCTATTTGACCGCCGACCGACTGGTTCAGGAATTAATGGACTCTCAGGAGGAGGAACGTCGTCGGATTTGCTACGATATTCATGATGGTGTGGCACAAACCTTGGTTCCAGTTTTGCACTACTTACAGATCTTGGAATCCCTTCCAGCCACTCGTCAAAAAGAGGCCGCTCCTCTAATACTCAAAGCTCGGCTCTATCTTCAGCAGGCTTTAGCCGAAGTGCGGGCTGTTATTGAAGACCTTAGAATTAATGAGTTGGGCCACCTCAGTCTTAGCGATGCTCTGCGTATGGAATTGACGCATGGACAAGAGGAACACCACTGGCAAGTTACTTTTGTATCGGACGAGCCTGAGCTACCTAAAGAAAAACAAGAGGTACTCTTTCGACTAGTTAAAGAGGGCTTAAATAATATTCGAAAATATGCCAATACCAAACAAGTTAGCTTGTCTCTTCGCAATTACGACGAGACGAAGTTTGAAGTGGTTTTACAAGATTGGGGAATTGGTTTTGATCTTGAAAAATTGCCTCAAACGGGTAAAAGAGGCGGTATTGGCCTGATTGCAATGCAAAAACGGGCCCAGCAATTAGGCTCAAATCTGGAAATAACCAGTACGCTGGGTGTTGGTACAACTTTGCGGATGGTAATTAATTTAGCAGACCGGGAAGAGGAGTAAACTGGATGCCACAATCTTTAGCTTCAGCTATAGATGGCAAGACTTCGGCTACTGCGAAGCCAGTAACCGTGTTAATTGTAGACGATCATCAAATAGTTCGGGAAGGTCTAAACGCAATTTTGGGTGAAGACCCCGCCATCCAGATAATAGGTGAGGCTGCCGATGGTATCGAAGGTATTGAAGAGGCTCTCCGTCTTCAGCCTGATGTAGTTTTGATGGATGTTCAGATGCCTAAAATGACTGGCATTGAGGCTGCCGCGCAGCTCAAAACTTTGCTTCCAGCGGCACGGGTAGTGATGTTGACTATGTATAGCAATGATATGTATTTGGTAGAAGCGGTGCGGGCCGGAGCAGTCAGCTATGTTCTAAAGGATGCTTCGCGGGAACTACTCTGTGAAACTATTAAGAGTGCCTACGCAGGTCATATCTTGATCCGAAGTGATATGTTACGGCAGGCTCTTACTGGTCTAGTAAATAATCCCGCTCATACCAATTCCCCAAACAACCAACTCCACAATCTCAGCGACCGGGAAATCGAAGTCTTAAAACTGGTAACAGAAGGCTATTCCAACCGTGAAATTGGCACTACGCTCTTTATTTCCGAAGGAACCGTCAAGAAGCACATTCAAAGCATCATCACCAAGCTAGGGGCGATTGACCGTACTCAGGCAGCGGTCAAAGCGGTACGGGCTGGGCTGGTCAAATAGGGCTTGTTTTTGGTTAAGTTTCGTCAAGGTAGCCATATGGATAGTATCAAGTGGCTAGTTGGGACTAGAATTAATTTAGATTGTGTTGCATAATGATAGTGGGATAGAGAGTTTAGAGGGATAGACTCGTTTACTACAATTTTGCTCAGGCCAATTGTAGCTGAAAGGAGCAAAAAGGGTCAATGACCGCCGGGGTTAACCCCTCAAGCAACCGTTTGACCATCTATATCCCTAATAGTGCCAAATTATTCAAAAAACAGACGGCTCTTTTTAGGCTGTCTGACCTGTAGGGGACATCTAATTGGAATACCTCGCTAAGGCGAGTAAGGACGGCGTTTCCTCTGCCTGCGGGCAGTCCCCACGCCGAAAAACCACCATGGCAGTTGAAAAAACCATCGGCTCTAGTAGCCTAGTCGAAGTAATTGACCGTATTCTTGATAAAGGTATTGTAATTGATGCTTGGGTACGTATCTCGTTGGTAGGTATTGAGCTTATCGCCATTGAAGCTCGTATCGTAATTGCATCCGTAGAGACCTACTTGAAATACGCTGAAGCTATCGGCTTGACCGCTTCTGCCGCCCAACCCGCCTAACTTAGAAGTTGCCCAAAAGGTCTTTAAGACTTTTGGGAACCATTCTAGGCTAAGGAAAGTGCTACCGAAGCTAAATTTGAAGTTATGAATCATTTTTATCGGTAGCACTATCATAAATCAAAGACCTATCTCCTTTAGATATTATTAGTTTTAATTAGGTAAAGAATCATGACAACGGAAGATGATGACAACTCCCGCGATTACAGTAATGGGCTTCAAATTGAGGTTACTGAGCTTCTAACCGACTTCGCCCAAGAACGAACGGTACGCTCCTCTAATTTGCAAGAAGGCTTGGCTCAAGGACGGAAGAACCGGGCTGTAAGTGTGGCCGAAATGTTGGCAAATTTTGCAAAGGAACGGACCGAGCGTTCAGCTCATCTCCACCAGAAATTAGCCCACGATAAAGCTACTCGTGCGGAAGAGGTAAACAACACACTTCAAGAGCTGCAACAAGAACGGCTCTCCTCTCACCAGAAGCTTCAGGAAGAGTTGAATGAAGATCATACAAAACGTATCGCTGATATAGCGGTTCTCTTGGGCCAATTCGCCGGGTTTCGTTCTACCGATAATGAGACGCTGGTGGAAACTTTGCGGAGTGACCAACAAGTCCGCGTTGAAGCAGTCGCCCAGTTGTTGCAGGCTTTCCATTCCGAACGAATGACCGATACCACCGACCTACAACAAGAGCTTGCCCTCGACGCTTCTATGCGCCATCGCCGGGTGGACGATTTCTTGCATGAAGCACTCAGTAACCGCGAGGTCTCTGCCAAAGAGCAGGCCGGAAATTTACCGGAGACCACAGAGCAGAAGATAGTTGAAGTTCAGAAGCAGTTAGCCGAATTTTACGAGTGGCGTATCTTAGGGCTGGAAGATCACAGTAATTACAACGTTACTCCAGAAATTCAAATTAAACCTGACCCGCTAACGAAGCCTGAAACTGCAAGCGGTGGGAACGAAACTTAACAGCGCAGGAGATTTGCTTCCTTCTCTGGTTTTACATATACTGGTTTTAGATCTTTCAAATATGCCCCTGTAGGAGGGATTTCTAATCCCGACAGGATTTCTAATCCCGATTTGTGGCGAAGAGGAGAAAGGTTTTAGATAGAGACAACTTGGCAATGTAGGAGCTTGAGTAGCATTTCAAAGCCACCCCTTCTACCAAACTTGCGGGAGAGTAAAAAAATTTAATGAAACCTAGATTCAAAACGATGCGGGATACACCTCGTCGCCCAACCAATAGTGCGATACCTCGCACAGAGGGGGCTAACTTCTTGATGCTCAACCGCTTGGCTACCGAACGTGAGCGCATCCTAACCGATGAGTCGGCTTTGTTGGCTCGGTTGGAGCAGCATTATAAGCGTCTCGCTCAAATCGAATCCGAAATTGATTATTACAAGAGTCAAACCCACTTATTTAACCAACCTAGTGACTCACCACCCAAAGAGCAGTCTACAACATCGGTGACTCCTCCGGCGCGGGTTACTCCTACTTCAAAACGCACTATTTCCGACCCAGAACCAGAGGAGCCTACCCATTGGCAGTCACTGACGATTGAATATTAAGGAGCATTAAAGTGTCTGAAGTAGCTTCAACCAAAACAAAAAACCGCACCTTTAAGGGAAGATACCTCTATTGTTTTATTGATGCCGCTAATGCTAATCAAGCGTTCGATATTCCCCCGGTGCCCGTGCCTGGAGTAGAGGGCAATAATCGTGTTTATACGGTAGTAGAGGGCAAAGTTGCTGCCGTAGTAAGCAACTCGCCCGTGGTACGCTATCCCGTAACCCGTCCTAGTTTGCTGGCTCACGAACGTATCCTAGAATATGTGATGCAGCGAATGACTACCTTGCCTGTGAAATATGGCACGGTTGCTAATAGCGAAGCCGAATTGAGAAACGATATGCTGCTGGCCCGCCAAGAGGAATTGGTGGCTCTGCTGGAGCGCTTCAGGAATCGGGTAGAGGTGAGTGTTAAGGCACTCTGGCAACGCGAGCGTATTTTTGGCGAGATTGTGCAACAGCCTCACATAGCTGAACTTAAAGCTAAAGCCGCCGCTAACCCACAATCCCAAAATGATATGATCGAAATCGGTCAGGCGGTCGAACGCGCCCTTGAAGAAGCGCGTGAAACCGATACCGCACGTATTTTGGCCTATTTGAGTCCGTTGGCGGTCGAGGTAAAGCTAAACCCGATTACACTGGAGATGCTGGTCATTAATGCTGCTTTTCTGGTGGATAACGAGCGTGAAGCCGAGTTTGACCAAGCCGTCAATGCACTGGATGACGAGTTTGGCGAACGACTTACCCTTAAATATGCTGGACCTTTGCCACCCTTCAATTTTATGAGTTTGAACCTAAACAAAGAAGAGGAGTAAGGCCATGGGACTTCTAGGTAGTATCTTAAGCAGTCCAGTTAAGGGTCTAATGAATGTCTTTGAGCAGGTACGTAAAAGCGCAGATCTTGAGCTTTATGATGAAACCGCTTGGCAACAAAAGCTGTTAGATGTACATATGCGCTATGAAATGGGTGAAATTGATGCCGCTCAGTACGAAGTAGAAGAAAATAGGATTTTGGAGCAACTAGACCTCATTGCTTCTAGGCAATCCGACTCCGACTTTGACTTCGAAGATGAGTATGAATATGACGATGACGAGTATGAATACGAAGAGGACGATGAGGAAGAAGAGGTAGTTCCGATTAGTTCCCCTCTTTCTAGCATTGAGACCACTAAGCTTGGTGGATAGGAGAAGAGAAGAAATTAACTCTTGTGGGTTCCATCCAACCCAGCACCAAGGCTGGTAAGGCGAAATAAGGAATCAAGGAAGAGGAGGTTGAGGTAAATATTTTAAATGGATCCCAATTCGTCAATCATAACTGACGTTGCTTACTACATTTTTGGATTGGTCTATGATTCCCCGCTGCCTAAGCTGTCGGGGTTTTATGCTGTTCCAGTTCAAGTAGTGGCAAGTGTTGGAAAAATTAATGCTATCGGTTGTATCGTACCCTTGGAAGAGTTTGGTCAAGAGGAGGTGGCTAATCGCATAAACGATATGGATTGGGTAAGTCGGATTGCGACCCTCCATTATGCCCTTTCTGACCAGATTTACCAGCACTCACAAGGGTTTTTGCCTTTTCGTCTCTGTACCATCTTCTCTAGCCCCGAACGGGTGCTAGAGTTGTTAGAGACCAAGCAACCGCTTTTTGAGGCCGAATTTGAACGTTTAAGCGACAAAGCCGAGTTTGGCTTAAAAATTTGGGCGCACGATGCTTGGCTGGCTCGCCGCACGATTGCCACCAAACCGGGCCTGCGCGAAAAACAGGCTGCCGTTACTCAGGGCGGTGGCAAGGCTTTTTTTGCCCGGAAGCAGTTTGAGGTAGAATTGGCCGAGAGTAAGAAGCAATTGGTTCCCCAACTTACCAATCGGCTCACGGCCTCGGTTAGTGCTGCTCTCTCCCTGCCCACGGGACATTCTAGGAATTTAACTTTGCCACCTAATCAGGCTCCTGATTTTGTAGGTCTTGCAAACCTGAGTCTGCTGCTCAAGCGTGACCAGCTTGAAGAATTAAAAAACGTGGCCGAGCGTCTCGACCGCGAAGCCCTTGAAGGTGGCTTGGTGGAGGTGCTTGGTCCTTTGCCGCCCTATTCTTTTATTAACCTTGGAGAGGAGGAGGCCAACTAAACTAATGGAACATTCCGATACCAGTGGCTATGAATTTTGGTTATCCGAGGCTCCTCTGACCGATTCACCGCGCCAAGAGATTGTCAATGCCGAGGAAGAAGTTACACTGCTAGAATTACTCGATAGGCTTCTGACTAAAGGGGTAGTGTTAAGCGGCGACCTCACCCTCTCCATAGCCGAGGTGGATTTACTTTATGTTGGTTTGCGGCTGATGATTACTACCGCCGATAAAGCCGTCGAGGTGGGTGCGGTAAAACTGCGAAATGGCAGGTTGGCATGAAGTTGGAGCTAAGGGCTATCCGGCGTAGCGAAGTCGGGCGGGTGGAATTACCCGCCGGTTTTGGCTTACTCGTGGTGGATCGGTTGGCCGCTCTAGTAGAAGTGGCGGCAGAGGGGGCCGACCTGAGAGACCGGGAACGCTTGCGGCGCTATCAAAAGGCACTTGATCTTTGCTGGCAGGAGGGTGCGATTACCCTTTTACCCGTAAGGGCCGGAGCTATCTTTAGTCATCCTTCTGAAATAGCTCGACTATTGCAGGAGCGGGCCGCTGAATTTGAGCGGGATTTGACAAGGCTGGAGGGTAAGGTAGAGTTAGGGCTAAGGTTGGCCCTAATAAATAAGGCGGAATCGGCTCCGCCCAACCCTCCTGCACCTAGCGGTCAGTCGCGGGGGCTGGCCTATATGCAGCAATTAGTCCAGCGTCAGACCCAAGAGCAGAATCACTTAAAAAAGGTGGAGGCCATCATTGAGGAGTTGGCAACTTTGGCCCTTGAGCAGAGTTATCTGCCCCCTGCTCCCAATGCAACTTTTGCCGAGGTTGCTTTCCTGTTAAAACGTGAGGATGTGGTCAGTTTCAAAACCCAGTTACAGCATTGCGCTCTACCTGCGATTATTATTGGCCCCACCCCTCCCTTTAGTTTTGTGTGAGTTATTATATGTCACTTCTTTATTCTACCAATGAGGGAAACGAGGCTATGACCGATACTAGCCTCTTGGAAGCTTTAACGGAGCAACTAGATCGGGAGGTCACTAACAAGCTGCAAACCGAAAAGCTGGCTCGTTTTGATGCCAATCCGGAGGAAGTGGAGCAAGGCTTGGCTAAACTCGTGCTTACCTTAATCGAACTCATCCGCCAATTATTAGAACGACAGGCGGTGCGCCGGGTAGAATCTGGCAACCTGACTGAGGCCCAGATTGAGCGCATGGGTGAAACTTTTATCCGACTAGAAGCTCGAATGAAAGAGCTAAAAGTCGCTTTTGGCCTAGAAAACGAGGAACTCAACATTAATCTAGGCCCGTTGGGTAATTTATTATAGATTGGAGAACTCTTAATGGCCGTACAAAGTGGTATTCAAACCACTAACCTTGCTGATATTCTAGAGCGGGTGCTGGATAAAGGCATTGTTATTGCTGGAGACATCACTATTTCTCTGGCCCAAGTGGAATTGGTAAATATCAAAATAAGATTGGTAGTGGCTTCTGTAGATAAAGCCATCGAAATGGGTATTAACTGGTGGCAACAAGACCCGTTCCTACATGCGTCAGCACCAGAACCAAAACCCCTTCCCCCTACGTCCTAGTAGCACCGTACCCCTAACCAGTTTCCCTCTGAAAATCGCGCCTGCTGGTCTAGCTTCTTTGCTTAGGCGGTAGGCATTGTATTCTGTGGGAAATTGCGTAACTTGGGTGTAACTTGGGTGTAACTTGGGTGTAACCTGGGTTCTGCTAATTGATCTTTATACTAAGGTAGCTTGCAGGTTAATTCCCTCCAACGCCTCTTTAAGTTCGTTAGAAAGTAAATCAATTCGTGTAACCGTTTCAGCGACTTGGGTAACCGCCCCGGCGGTCTCTTGGGACACTACACCCAGCGATTCGATGGTCGAAATAATTTGGCGGATGGCACTATCTTGCTGTTGGGTAGCCAACCGAATCTCTTCCGCCAGCGTCGCCACCTGCTGAATTGCCCCTACGATTTGTGAGCTACTGGCGGTGGTTTCGTCCACTACCATATCTAGTTCTGAGATTACTTGTCCCGCCTGATAACTACGTTCCACTGCCCCAAAGGTCTTTTTGCGAGTCTCTTCGCTGGAGAGTACAGCGGCGGCTACCGCTCCCTGCAATTCTTGGATTACTTGAGTTACTTCGCTGGTGGCTTCCAGCGAACGGTCGGCGAGGCTCTTTACTTCGGAGGCCACTACCCCGAAACGCCGCCCGTTCTCACCTGCCCCAGCACTTTCAATCGCGGCGTTGAGAGCCAGTAGGTGAGTTTCATCGGCAATCTCTTTGATAAGGGCAATAATCGAGCCGATTTGCTTAGAACGTTCGGTCAGGATCATTAACCGTTCGGCTAGGGAGGTAATGCCATTGCGGACATCTTCAATCGCGTGAATCGAGCTACTGACCGCTTCTTCCCCCCGGTCAGCAGTAGTGGTAGCGCGTTGGGCGATCTCTTGCACTTGGATGGCTTTAGCCAAGCTGGTTTCGGCTACCTTACTGACCTGCCCGGCGTTGGCGGCAATTTGGCGAGCTGTTTCACCTAGTTCGGTTAGGCTGGTGCTTACCTCCATTACAGCAGCGGCCTGTTCTTGCGCCCCACTCGCCTGCTGACGGCTGGTAGCGTTTAACTCGGCTACAATCGCACTGAGCGAACCGCTAACCTGCTTACCAGATTGATTGGACTGCATCATAAGTTGGTAGGCCTCCGAAAGTTGTTGGGAACGTCGCTCGGTTTCCGCTAAGGCTAGGTAGAGACCCTGCTGCAGTACCAACACCCCAACCATAATCAATCCAATTATCAGTGCCAGTGGGAGAATTTTGGCCGTCATATTCAGATTGGGATCGTATACCGGGGTGTATAGATGCAATATTTTTTCGGTCACAATCATGCCACTGGCTACCAAGGTACTGGCGATGGTCAGAGCAACAATCCCCGGCGTTTCTAGGCCCACTAAAGCGGCCAATACAATTAGCCAAGTATAGAGTATTAGATATACCCCAACTGAGCCCGATTGCCATTGCATAAAAGCGGCTATTGCCAAGTTAATCACGACTATAAGGTAAGCGGCAATCCTAGTACGGTTTTCCCTGATAGGATCGGCTAGGAAAAAAGCTACAAGATGTAAGACCACCATTAAACTAGTCGGTATGAATGTTAGGTACCAACTTCCATTCACGCCCACGCTTCCAAACACGCCTTGGATCAAACCAAAGGGGATAGTTAAAAAGGCAATAATGGAATAAACCACACAAATTATTCGAATAATTTTGACCCGACGTGCTTTAAAAGCCGGATTCTGACGCAAAATATGAGGAGTAGTGCTAAAATTTCGCTGGGCTGGTGCTTTTTCTGGTTGGTTATTTAGCTTGTTCGGTTTAGCTTGGAATGGCATATTCGCTGACATAACTTCTGACACCTCTCGTACAACTTGACCTAATTACAGCAAGCTCTAAAAATTGCTTGGCTGCAAGACGAACCATCTGAAAATAGTAATTTTATTATAGCAGAATTAAATTACAAAAGAGGTTACGATTGTTGGCGTTAAATCTTTGAGTCAACCAGTTGACCGTAACCTAGGTTGGTTGCTCAATAATTGGAGGTAGGGGTGTATTGCATACGCCCAAAGTGAGGTTAGCCTCCAGAGGGTTTACTC
>JACAUC010000184.1 GCA_013390945.1 Candidatus Chloroheliaceae bacterium | reverse complement strand
GTTTCCTTTAAGATTTTAGTTAAATGTAGGATGGGATTTCTAATCCCGATTTTGTGTTAAATTATATCGGGATTAGAAATCCATCCTACAGATTCGGTTCGGTCTTTTGGGAGGACTGAAGTTGGATGAGTTCTGTGACATCCAGTACTCTCATTTTTTCTTCAAGACCCTTGCCCTTAATACCGTCTTCAAACATGGTGATACAGAAGGGGCAGGCGGCGGCCACTATTTCGGCTCCGGTATCGGCGGCCTCTTGGATACGGGTTTGGTTGATCCGCTTGCCTGTTGTCTCCTCCATCCAAGCCCGTCCACCACCACCACCGCAACAAAAACTCTTGGTGCGATGGCGGGGCATTTCAACAAATTCAATCTTTTTCATCCCGCTTCCCAATGAGTTGAGAATAAAACGAGGGGCATCGTAAATGTCGTTATAGCGTCCTAGATAACAGGGATCGTGGAAAGTGACTTTGGTAGCCTCTATCTCTGGGACAACCTTGATTCTACCTTCCTCAATCAATTCGGCGATTAGTTGGGTGTGATGAATTACCTCATAATTGCCGCCAAGCTGGGGGTACTCATTTTTGAGCGTATTAAAACAATGGGGGCAGACGGTCACAATCTTTTTAAGCTTGACGCTCTCCTGATAACCATTTAGTACCTCAATATTTTGCTGCGCTAACATTTGGTAGAGATATTCATTCCCAGCACGTCGGGCAGGGTCGCCGGTGCAGCTCTCTTCTGGCCCTAGAATACCCCAATTTAGCCCGGCCTCTTCTAGTATCATCGCTAACCGTTCGGCGATCTTTTTATTGCGAGCATCAAAGGAGGGCATACAACCAGTCCAAAAGAGAACATCAATCTCTTGACCTGCTTCGGCTTCGGCCAACACTTTTACCTCAAACGGTAGTTTTGTTGTCCAGTCGCCCCGTTCAGCGTTGCGTTGCGGCCAAGGATTGCCGTTGCGTTCGAGGTGGTTGAAGATGGGGATTATCTCTTTCGGGAACTCACTTTCCTCCATCACTAGATAGCGGCGCATCTCTACAATTTTTGGCACATGTTCAATATAAACCGGGCATTCGGTCATACAGGCCCGACAGGTGGTACAGGCCCAAAGTTCGGCGGAGGTAATCATGCCACCCACCAGAGGAGGCAGATTGTGGGCGGTCTCTAGTATCGCGGCGGTGGTGGTTGTTGCCTGTGAAGTTATCTCCTGTTCACCGACGGTATGCCCTACCATAGATAGCCCACTCTGAGCAAAAAGGGTTGTTTTCAGGTCAATCACAATCTTTTTAGGATTGAGCGGTTTGCCAGTTTGGTGCGCGGGACAAACGGCGGTACAACGTCCGCACTCGGTACAAGCGTAGGTATCAAGTAAATCTTTCCAAGTAAAATCTTCGATTTTATTCGCGCCGTAATGTTCCAATTCTTCAATATTTTCAACCTTGGATAGCGCACCCTTGGGCTTGATATTCTGAAAGAAAGTAGTGAAAGGCGACGAAAGCAGGTGTAAGTGTTTTGAACTGGGCAGGTAAGTGGCAAAAGTCATTACAATCAGGACGTGAACCCACCATGTAACCGTCCAAAGAACTTGGGCCAAATCGCGCACGTCGCGGGGTGCTTCGTTAGGGTTAGGCCAACTCTTTGAGGTCGGAATAAGTACTTCGGCTAGTCGCCGTCCGATAAGGGGATAACCATTTTCGGCATTTGGCAACGCCCGCCAAGCAAACGCCTCCGCTAAAAGTAGAGTAACAACTACCCCGGTAATCAGGCTCAGAATAATCCAAGCATCTTTAGTGGTAGTAAGCTGAGCGGGTCGGATAATTAAGCGGCGGTAGGCAAAATAAATTAGCGAAAGAAGTACCAACACCAGCATCGCATCTAGGGCAAGGGCAAACGGACGGCTATTGAGAAAGGGAATGGAAAGACCAGTCAGTCCATAGAAGATAAATTGAATCAAACCAAACTGGATAATGATAAAGCCCCAAAAGGTCAGGAAGTGGGCCAAACCGGGCAGAGGATTGCGCCACAGCCGATCTTGCAACAAGACCCCTTTGATAAAGAGCATAACGCGCTTCCCTAGTTCGTCTAGGCGATTTTCGGCTTGGCCTTTCTGGAGTGCCTTGATTAACTTTTTTACTCTTAGAGTTATGGTAAAAGCTACTACGGCCAATATAAGCAGAAAGAGTATCTGCCCAATCAAATTTGCGTTCGGAGCCAACTTGCTCACCTCAATTCCTAATCCTGCGTTTTGGAGCTTGGGCGGTTCTAATTTGCTAAATAGGGATTACTTATGCTTTTTGAAAATCAAGTAAAGCCCCACCGTAATACCATCGGTTATGCTTATGGGGGCAAATGAAACCAACTCCCAACCCAATTGTCCTAGTTGGTTGGTATAGGCCATATGCTCGATAGCTAATCCATTTGGACCAACCCCTACTGCCGGGTCAAATCCGGCTAGACCTTTGGGAGTTTGAACTTTACCGGGCAAAAAGACGTGGTAGTACTCCCACATAATGTTACCTATCCTCAACTTAATGTTTACGTTTTTTAAGTTCCTCGGTTAAGGCTGGTATGATTTTGAGGGCATCTCCAACAATACCCAAGTCGGCAAATTTGAAAATTGGCGCATCGGCATCCTTATTGATGGCAATAATATATTTTGCCCCCTTCATACCGACGGTGTGCTGAATCGCGCCACTGATACCAAAGGCAAAATAGACGTTGGGCTTGACGGTCTTGCCAGTTTGCCCCACCTGAAAACTATAGGGAACCCAACCAGCATCTACCACCGCACGGGTAGCACCGGCAGCGGCATTAAGTTGCGTGGCAAGTTGCTTCAATAATTCAAAGTTGGCGGCTTCTTTAAGACCGCGCCCACCGCTAACCACGATAGAGGCTTCTTCTAGGCTTGGCCCATCGCTGGCCTGAACGACATTTTCCACAATTCGGGCGCGTTTAGCCCTTTCTGGAATAGCCACGCTGATCTTCTCCACCTGCGCCGGGGTTCCTCCCGCTACTTTTTCAGCCGCAAAAGCTTTTGGTCTGACCAGCACCAGCTTGGTAGTATTGGTCTCTAGGGTTACATCTACTAGAATCGTAGCCCCAAACGCAGGAACTACCGCCTTTAGTTTACCACCCTCAAACTGAATTTCGGCGGCATCGGTGATAATACCACTGTTTAGGCGGACATTTAGCCGCGCCGCTACATCGCGACCATCGTAAGTGGCGGCAATCAAGAGCAAATCAGGTTTATGTTGCTCCACTAAGGTTCCTAGCACTTCGGCGGCAGGTTCGGCTAGATACTCCTCAAAAACTTTATCGCTCTGCGCCAATATTTTTTTAACGCCGTATTCACCCAACAGTCCGGCTTGCGCTTCTGCACTCGATCCTAAGACAATTGCCGTAACCTCGCCCAACGCGCGAGCTTTGGTAACAAGTTCTAGGGCTGTTCGGTCTAACTTACCGCCGCTTATCTCTGCAAAAACCCAGATATTCATCCTAGTCAACTCCTTAAATTACTTTGATTGAGGCTAGATAAGTAACGATTTGTTCGACGGCAGTACCATCATCTTTAATAATGGTCCCAGCTTGGCGTGTTTCGGCAGGAGTCCAACTTACTACTTTTTCTTTTGCACCCTTTTCACCCACCTGATCGGCAGAAAGGCCAAGTTTGGAAGCGGTAAACTGCGCCACAGGCTTCTTTTTGGCTTGCATAATACCCTTTAGGGCTGGATAACGGGGCGTATTGATAGAACCAGTTACAGTTACTACCACTGGAAGAACTGCTTCTACCGTCTGGTAGCCTCCGGCGGTCTGACGCTGGATAATGGCTTTACCATTGGATACGGTCAACTTTTTGGCAAAACTCAAGAGGGGCATATTTAGGATTTGGGCAATCCCACCCGGAACCATGCCTGTATAGGCATCGGTGCTTTCAGTCGCACACAAGATTAGATCCGGTTGGACGGTTTTGATCGCTGCCGCCAATACTTTAGCGGTAGCAAGGGTATCAGACCCTGCGAGGGCATCGTCGGTAATGAGAATACCCACATCCGCTCCTCGTGCCAAAGCACCACGCCGAAGTGCTTCTATCGCGTTGGCGGGTCCCATTGAAACGACTGTAACGGTGCTACCGGGATGGGCTTCAGCCAATTGAAGAGCCGCTTCTACGCCAAACTCATCGGCAGGGTCTAAGACCGCATCTATGCCGTCGCGCTGAATACGCAGGCTCTCAGGGTTGATCTGGTTTGTCCCAGTTGGTTCTGGCACTTGTTTGACACAAACTACAATATTCAATTTAAAACCTCACCCAGTTCTCTCCTTAATCAAAAATCAAAAATCAAAATAACCGTCAAATCGTAGCACAGCAAAGTTTGAAAGTCAATGTAATCATTAGTTTATTAGATCGCTTGATCTTTAGATTAGGAAGTCATCTTTTGCCTCAAAGGGAACTGAAAAATAGAACGTTGTACCTTCCCCTGGCTGGCTTTCCAGCCACATACGCCCCCCGTGCTGTTTAACAATCTCATAGCTGATATATAAACCCAGACCTAGTCCCTCTACTTTGACATTTTCGCGGGTACGTACCCGATAGAAACGGTCAAATAGATGAGTCTGGTTCTCGGCACTAATGCCTTGGCCTTGGTCGCGTATCCAGATAATTGCCTCCTTATTAGGGTTAGGCAAATTAGGCGGCAAGAGTTCGGGCGAGTGAGCAAGTGGTTGTCGTTCTATTCCGGCTATGATGGTCGTACCAGAATTGCTATATTTGATGGCATTACTTATCAAATTATTTAGAACTTGCTCCAAGCGGGCTTCATCACAGTCTACTAGAATCTGCTCTTCGCTTGTCTGTACGGTTAAGGTGTGGTCTTTGGCTGCTTGCTGATGTTGTTCCATCACCCGTTGTACCAGTTCCACCAAATTAATACCCGAAACGTAATTCAACTCAAATTTCCCATTTCTAAGGCGCGAGAAGTTGAGCAATTGATTTATCAGGTCGTTCATCCGATTGCTCTGCTGTAAAATAACCTGAACGGAACGGAGGATTTTGGCATTAACCTTGCGGGACGTTTCGGATTCGGGTTCGGGTATTTGACGTAGCCTATCGGAGAGGTATTGAGCATAGCCATTGATTGCGGTAAGGGGTGAACGCAATTCATGGCTGACAATAGACATAAATAACTCTCGAATATAGTTCAGTTCTTTTTGGGTCTCTACGGCCTGTTGTGCTTCGCGGTAAAGCCGGGCGTTATCCACCGCCGTAGCGGTGCGCTGAGCTAACTCTTGGGCAAGGGTTAAGTCGGCGGGGCGATAGTGCCATTCTGGCTCGGTGGAGGCAAAACAAAGCACTCCTAGCACTTGTTCTCGAATTACAAGCGGTACGATTAAGTAAGATTTCAAGCTCAATTTACGCAATAGCTCCAGATGTTGCTCATCATCTGCCATAGCCACTAAGTCGGCCTCTGAGATATTTTCCTTTATCTCCGGCTGTCCGGTACTCAAAACTTGAGCAACACTCGACGAATGACTTAATTTCAAGGAATAGCTCCGCTGAATTTCAAGGAGTATCTCTTCTTTGAGTGGGTCGGTACAAGCTAAAGCTAACCAAGGAGTAGAGTCATTCTGCTCCAGTACTTCTATTAGGCACAAGTTCCCGATAAGAGACGCGGCTAACCGGGCCAACTGTGGCAATATAATGGAATAATCAAGGGAGGAAGCCAACACCTGACTAGCGATGGTCAGGAAGTGTAGCCGCTCCTCCGCTTGTTTGCGCTCGGTTATATCCCTAATTATCACGGTGTAAAGTTTTTGTCCGGCGGTCTCTACCTGTGAAATGGTGGCCTCGATTGGAAATTCTTCGCCAGTGCTTCGTAGGGCTTTCAATACCGTCAAAGAGTGCATATTGCGATTGGTAGTTCCAGTCTGGCCGAAATGTTGGATATGATGAGCATGATCTTGGCGAAATCGTTGAGGAATAAAGCGCTCTACCCTCTGACCAAGTGCTTGAACTGCCGAACAGCGAAACATCTGCTCGGCAGCCGTATTGAAGACTTCGATGCGTTGTTCGGCGTTGATAGTAATAATCGCATCCATCGCCGAATTAATAATGCCGGTGAGACGAGCTTCGCTCATACTTAGCGCATCCTCGGTTTTAGTTTTTACTTCGTCTAGTTCGGTTAAGGGTTCTTCTTCAGGTTTATTGGTCAATTTCACTTTTACTTCTCCCAGAATCCTGACAAAGGATAAGGCTTTATTTGTTCGCTCAAAATAAAGAGACCAACGACTTATGGATTTAGGATAATCTAGTAATCCAAGGTGGCTTCTCCATAATAGTCTATCCTAATAAGGGTTACTTTAATAGAGCTTACCACACACGCTTAACTATATGCTAATATTACTAGATAGTCTTTACTAATGCAATTGGCAGGAGAATTAACTTTCACCAAAGCTTTAAGGTATGACCTCAATAAGTCGGGCCTGTGTCCTATGCGTATCATTTCAGTAAGTAGGGGTTTGTTGAATAAACCTGCCTCAGATTGGGCGTATGCAATACAGCCCTACCCCGAAATGTAGTAGGATCCTTCAACCAACTTGATAGCGATGTGTTCAAGTAACCAAAGCTATCAAGCTGGGTCAAATTTTTAGAAAATCCAACTAGGAGTTATGAAACCTGACAACTGTTGGGGCAGAGTTAGGAGTCTACCCTTTTTGTAAGCGCAACCAGTTTTCAAGTTCGGTAGTGGTAGGAAAGCTCCATGAAAGGTCACTCAGAGCATCCAATTGTTCTAGGGTTAAGGTGCTGACCTGTTGTTCCGCTTCAGGTAGAAGTGTGCTACCAAACTTTTGCCTTAGTTGCCTCAGCACAATGTCGGAGGCTACCTTCCGACCCTTCTCTAATCCTTTCTCTATCCCCTTCTCTATTCCTAAACGTTCAAAACTGGTTACGTAAGCCATTTTTTCTTCCTCCAATAGTGCTAATCGTTCTTGGGCTATGGGCTCCATTTCTTTCGGCAAAACCATTATCCAATCTATAAATCTCAGTAGTTGCCTGACCTGCTCTTTGGGATATTTTCGCTGGTAGAGTATTTCCACTAGCCGCACTTTCCATTCTAAAAGCTGGTAGGGATCATCCTTTAGCTCTTGAGCTTTAAGGTGGGCCATTACTACTAGGGTAAAAGGATTTACCGCTCTTTCCAACTTTGCCCAGTCTTTATTATAATCTATCAGCTTCACGATTGGATACTTTAAAAGCGATTTATTGCCATCCACCTCGGTGACTTCGTATTGGCTAGGATTATAGGTTTCACTCACTCCAGTCAGTACCACCAGATGAAGTACTTTGTATTTCGGTAAGGGCGGCACTGGTTTTACTAGGTCACCCTTATCGCTTTTGTCTTGAGTAACAGGTTCTGTGGTATTGTCACTGCTAGTTTTGTGTTGAGTAACAGGCTCTGGGTTATCACTCTCGCTGGCTTTTTGCCGCAGGCGTTCATAATACCTATCAAAGATACGGTAATGATAGATACACATCCTTTCCTCAAAGTGCGGGTCAGGATAGCTTTGGATCTCTATATGGATAAAGAGCCAAGTCTCTTTTCCTTCTTCTTCTTCTACCCGGTAGGCTTTAACCAATTTATCGGCTAAGCGCTTACCGACTTGACTTTGGGGAGAAAGCTTGGGCAATTCGGTGTCCAAAAACTCAAACTCCCGCTCCCAATTGATAATCTGATAAGTCTTGGGAAAGAAAAAGCTCATAAATTCGGTTAAGTAGCGGTTGAGCAAATCTTTCCAAACGCTATCGGTTTCACGATACGTCTTCTTCCGGGTAGTCTCTTTCTTTGCCATGGCCCCTCCTTACCTAAGTAGACCAAACTTAATTCCTGCCGATTAACCCTTGTAATAATAACGGATAAATCTAATCTCTCTATCCTATTATATTATAGCAGTTAAGTAAGGCAATAATCAAGCTCCTGACGGTACAGTAAGAATAAAAACCAGTTTCTCTATCTCGCTACTTTGGTGGGGCTGGATCGTTTTATAAAACGAACGCTTTGCAAGGAAGCGGTTTCCGGTTGGTGGTTGAGCTAGGTGAAATCTAGCTTTATCGCCTAGATGGGTGACTCGACAAATTATCTAACTTAGTTTATTATTTCTTGACACCTTCGGTCATGAGCGGTTTTTCTGATACCTTTTGGATAAATTAAGGTAGTAGTATAGTAATTGGGTTTTATTCTCAAAGAAGTGGCTAGGAGGCCAGTGTGATTCGACTTGCCTTACTCCTCCGATATTGTTCCCTGATGGCGGTGGTCTTATTTAGTCTGTTAATTACTCCCGGCTTACCCGCCGAAGCAACTCTATCGGCGCAAACCTGCCCCCGTTTAGTTCTTGGCCTCTGTCTGATGAACCCTGAAAATGGTCAAACGGGCCTCTACTACCTCAAAAACGCTAATCTTGGCCTAGTGGTGCAACTTGAAAAAGGACGCTTGCAGCAGGTGAGCCTTGCCGAGGCTAAGAGTGGGCGCGTCTTTGCTAACAGCCCAAACCTAGAAGAGGGTGGTGCTTTTCGCCTAACCCTTTTACAACCCGGTAGCGGTCAGCAGGTAGAGCTTGGTGCGGCAGATTTCCACTTCACGGCGGTTCGCCGAACTACCGCCCTCGATTGGCTACGGCCCTCGCGCTGGTTAGCGGCTAATGGGGTTAGCTCACCTTTAGGGGATAATTTGGTGCTAGATGGGGTGGCACAATGGAATAGCACTACTTTGCGGCTACATCTCCATTATAGTTTTCCGCCAGAGGCCGATTTTGTGCAGGTGCAACTAGGGCTAGAGCCAACTAGCGCGGCGGAGGGCTGGGTGGTAAGTAATGCGGCTTCGGCCCGTTGGCAGCTTGATACTACGATGAATCCCACTCCTCGTAATCCCCAGCTGGATTCGGCCCTCTACTATCAGAAGCGGTGGAAATTGCCGCCCTCCTCCTTGCCGGGAAATTGGTGGGTTGCACCGAATGGGGAGGGTCTCTATGCCTTCAGCAATTCACCTTTTGGGCGGGAGTATTACCAACCGAACAATCTCGCTGTCCTAGATCAGTACGATCACCAACCCCTCTCCGAGGGCTTTCAGGGTGGATTCGTAGTGTTGGGTTATTATCCTAGTGGTGGAGCCGAAATGGGTTACACCCGCTACGTCCAGTACCTGACCCGCTATGTCAGCCGTATGACCCGCCAAAATAAACGCGCCCCGGTTTTTTTCAATACCTGGATTCCTTGGACTAACCAGATTGACCAGAAGGTAATAGATAAAGCTCTTGACCAGACCAAGCAGGCGGGTTATTACGACCTCTTGCATGTGGATGCTGGGTGGGAGGGTGCCTCCTCTTTACAGCTTGATACTAAAAAATTTCCCGGTGGCCTCGATTATATTCAGCAAAAGGCCCACGCGCAAAATTTAGGGCTAGGGCTGTGGATTAATCCTTATAGCGATAGCTATTTTGGCTATGTTAACTATGAAACGGTGCATCGGGAAAAGCGGGATTGGCACGTGGTTCTGACCGAAGGGTTTTTGCTCAAGCAGGGCTTCAACCGAGGTGCTTTTCAAGTGCTTTCCCCTTATAGCGACTATGTGGAAGAACGATTGGTGGATCTGGTTAGCCGCTACGATATTCGGATGATTTATTGGGATGGAGCCGATTGGAATATTCGTGACTCGGAAGTGGATTTTCTGGATGATCCGGCTCGCCAACGGCTCAAGGTCTTGGGGATGAAACGGCTGATGCAGATTACCGAGCGGTTGTATGCAATCCGGCCTGACCTAATGATTGTGGCTTGGAATGCTTGGGTTGACCCCCATTTGCTGAGCATTTTCGATCAAGAGCAAGTGACCGATATTTTTGCGGCTCCCGTAGGAGAAGCCGAACTCTCTCGCCGTAAAGTCTACTATGGCATGTCCTATATTATGCCTTTTTCGACTATCTGGAGCGATTGGTATGGGTTGGCTTACAGCGAACGCAAGGACATTTCCAATCTTACTTTGCCTGAAAGCCAACTAGAGTATGCGGAACTTAGTATGTTGAGCAAGGGTCTGAAAGAGGCGGGCGGCACACTCGACCTACAACAAGTACGGCCTGAATTTCGGGTTTTCCTCAAGACCCTCTTCACTTTTCGCCAGCGTTTTGACCGCTATTTTGAAGTTTACCAACGCCTCAGTGATCTACCGGACGCAAACCGAGCCGATGCGAGTGGTCACTTCTTGGATGGCAAGGGTTTTATTATTCTTAATAATCCCAGCAATATTTCTCAGCAATTACAGCTTACGCTTGACCCCGCTTTGCTGGGCCTAACGCCGGGTAAAACGTACCAGCTTTATGATTGGACAGACTTAAAATTTGCCAAGCGTTATAGTGCGCTCTCTTTTAACTCCGATGGTCGTTCGGCTTCTCTCGCTCTCCATCTGCCGCCCCACACTGTCCGCATCCTAGCACTTGACATAAGTGGAAATGAGCCGCGTAACCCCTTACCGGCTCAAGTTAGAGAAGGTAGCTAAGGCAGATTGGATGTATCTTCTCAATAGGTAGGGGTTTATTGCATAAACCCGCCTCATTTTGGGCGTATGCAATACGCCCCTACCCCGAATTTTTGAGATGATACGATTGGATAGTTTAATCAGGTGGTGCGATTATAATTCCAACTTCAGTCCGTCGTAAGCGGCAAGAATTTGAAGCGTGTCATTTTTCAAAACGCTGGCCCGATGGAGTGCCGTCGCGAGAAGAGCATCAATATCATCATCATTGTGGGAGGGATCGTGATGGTAGAGAACCAACCGCTTTACCCCGGCCCTGATTGCGGTATCTACCGCTACTTCCACCGAACTATGGCCCCAACCCACTTTTTCAGCCAACTCAATGCCGGAATATTGGGCATCATGGATCAACAAATCTGCGCCACTCGCCATTTCCACCAAATGAGCATTTATCACATCGTCTCCTAGCAAAGTATTTGTGATCAGTGGCGGAGGGAGGTGTGGCTCATGATCGGTAGCATAAACCAACGTCCGACCGGCCAATTCTAAGCGGTAGGCCGTACTTGGAGTAGGGTGTTTCAGTAAACGCCCGACTACCCTAGCCCCATCCAAATAAACCTCCCCATGTTGAATGGAGTAGAAGGAGAGTTTAGAGGGCAGGTCATTCATACTAACCGGAAAATAGTTATATTCCATCTGCCCAGCCAAAATGCTACCCAACGTCTGCGAACAGTTACTCCAGCCGATTATATTAAAGCGGTTGGGCGACCGGAAGACCGGGCTAAAAAAGGGGAAACCTTGAATGTGATCCCAATGGGTATGGCTTAAAAAGATGTAACCCTCCACCTTTTTAGTGGCAGGTTCAGCATTAGTGGGAGGTGACCACTGAGAGGACATCAAGAAATTGCCCAACTCACGTGCGCCGGAACCACAGTCAAAAATAAAGAGGTGACCGCTATCGCTAGTTAGGCTAACACAACTGGTGTTACCGCCATAGCGATTGTAGTTTAGACCAGAGACCGGAATAGAGCCACGTGTACCCCAGAAGGAGAGTTGCAAGTGGGTAGGCGGTGCTAAGGGAGCCACACGGGGAAGTTGGACGGCTTGCTGCCGCTCGCGCTTCCAATTTTCCAAGTTGTTGGAGAGACCATCCCATTCTCGCACCATCTCCAGTGCTTTTTCTATCTCTTGGATAGAGTAAGGTTCACTTACATCCACCGCCAAGCGCGTCCAGCGCACGACACCCTCGGTATCTATCAGAAAAGCCGCTCGCTTACAGGTCGTGTCGTTGGCTTCGCTGACACCATAGGCCCGGCTTATCTCACGATAAGGATCACTAACCAAACTTATTAACCGGAGCCCAATTTCACGCGCAAAAGCCTTATGCGAGTTCAAACCATCGTGGCTAATACCAAAAGTTTTAAGCTTTACCTTACCCGCTAGAGTAACAAGTTCCTCCAATAAAGGCAATTCCTCGCGGCAAACTTCACTCCAATCGGCAGGATAAAAAAGAAGCAGCACCGCACCCTGCCCTAAATAATCCGCTATTTCTACCGCACCATTATTGCTTTCAGCCGACCAGAGTGGTGCTTTTTCACCAACCTCAGGAGCATGTCCAAATAACGTGTGTCCCATAATTTGTCCCTCTAGCTTGTTACAACTTTTTACGATCATTTTCTACCCTTACCTGTTTCACTTTATTAGGAAGTGGATAACATCCTTTTTCAGAAACATCGGCATAGAGAAATTATAGCATACCATCAAACACGTGTCTCTATTCTTCCTATTTCGCCAACTTAACCGATGTAGGAGGGATTTCCAATCCCGATGTTCCCACTTAACCGATGTA
>JACAUC010000183.1 GCA_013390945.1 Candidatus Chloroheliaceae bacterium | reverse complement strand
GAGAAATAGCCCCCTAACCCTGTAGGATGCTGCTCCGTCAGTTGATACTGCGTCACTCTCCTGCTCCGCCAGCCGATTTTTCAACTCCTCGATAGAAACTCCGCCACATTTGCTACAGGAGCAAAGCGACTACCCTTAGTAAAGACACCATCACACCGATAGCAATAAAACATCTCATTCCAAGTTGCCAACCTCTTATGGTACTCGTGCATTGCCGCTTCAAACTTTAAGTCAGGCTTATCTAGACGAGACCCTGTCACAATAATGAGTACGAAAAAGAATAATCCTAAAATGATAAATGCTACACTTGCCGAAGCACCACCAATACAAATAAACAGACCTGCAATTGAAGTCCATAAAGTAACTCCATTGCAAGTAAAACCACGTGAAGGTTCAGTTGGCGGAGCCAACCTATAGGCAAGTGCGGTGGTAGAAACACTAGTTTGTGAGACCGAGCCATAACGCATCTCACCATCCACACGTACACTCGTAGAGCCACTGGTACTCATCGCCGAAGTACCAGAAGAGACAATCGAAGTAACCTTTTGAACTTGATCTAGTTGCTTGCAACTTGGGCAGACAAAAGTATTGCCAGTACTAATGACATAATTCTCCAACTCTAATAATTAATGATAGACAACGGGTTAATTGTGTCCCACCAGATTAAGAATATAGCTTGCTAGGTAAAAAGTACTATTTTTAGTCAGACAAAAGTACTGGGTGCAGTTATTATGTAAAGCCAGCTTCAAGCTGGCTTTAGATGTCAAGAAACTAAACTTTCTACAAAGGTGGCGGTGTCGGCAAGCCCCCGCGCTCTTTATCGCCACGTGGCTTACGATTGGCTAGGATGGCGGTGAGGGCTTCCTCGAAATCTTCTTCGAGTAAGAGGGGCGTGACATCATTGAGGCGTTGTTCAAGTTCACCCACCGTCTCAAGACCACCTCGCGCCCCGGCAAATTCGGTAATACCAGCATCCAGCGCGGCCTCTGCTGCGGCAAGTGCTTGCGTACCCTCTTCCACCTGAGTAACGGCCCGTCGCACCGAGTTAAGGGCGGCCCGGTTGCAAAGTAACGCTAAATCGGCTCCTACCAACCCTTTAGTGCGGGGTACTAGTCGGTCAATAATGGTGAGATCAGCTAAGGGCTTATTGATGGTATGTACCTCTAAAATTTGGCGACGAGCCTCGGCGTTAGGACGACCCAACCGCACTTTGACATCGAAACGACCGGGGCGCAAGAGGGCCGGGTCAACCATCTCCGGGCGGTTGGTAGCCGCCAACAACATCACCCCTTTGGCACTTTCGATTCCGTCCATTTCGGTCAACAATTGGGCCACTACCCGGTCAGAAACACCGTCATTAGAGCGGGCACCCCGTATGGGAGCAATTGCGTCCAGTTCATCAAAGAAGACGATACAGGGTGCAGCTTGTCGGGCTTTTTTAAAGATTTCGCGCACTCCCTTCTCACTCTCACCGACCCACTTGCTCAATAACTCTGGCCCCTTGATAGAGATAAAGTTTACCTCACTCTCGCTTGCCAATGCCTGAGCCACCATCGTTTTGCCGCAACCCGGCGGCCCATAGAGCAACACGCCGCGCGTGGCAGTCGTGCCAGAACGCTCAAAGAGCTTGGGATAGGCCAAAGGCCACTGTACCGCCTCCCGCAAAATCTGCTTGACATCCTCTAATCCGCCGATTTTGTCCCAACTTACATCCGGCACTTCGGTATAAACCTCGCGGATAGCCGAAGGCTCAATCTCCTTGAGGGCGGAGATAAAATCGTCCATACAGACGCTTAGGTTCATAAACTGCTCGTAGGAGATAGCCGAGGTATCAAGTTCTAAGTCAGGAATAGCCCGGCGCAAAGCACTCAAAGCGGCTTCGCGGCAGAGTGCGGCTAGATCTGCCCCAACAAAACCGTGCGTGATGGCGGCTAAGCGACTTATATCCACATCGGAGGTTAGGGGCATCGAGCGCATATAGATGGTTAAAATCTCCTCCCGGCCCGGACGATCCGGCACACCAATGGTGATTTCACGATCAAAGCGCCCCGGACGACGCAGAGCCGGGTCAAGGTTATTAGGTAGGTTGGTAGCCCCAATCACCACCACCCGACCCCGACCTCGCAGACCATCTAGCAAGGTTAAGAGTTGGCCGACCACTCGTTTTTCCACATCGCCTTGCACCTGTTCGCGGCGCGGAGCCAGCGAATCGATCTCATCTAGGAAGATAATGCTAGGGGCGCGATTGGCCGCCTCTTGGAAAATCTTACGGAGATTGGCCTCACTTTCCCCATAGAATTTATGGATAATCTCTGGCCCACTCACACTGATAAAATAGGCGGAGGTCTCATTGGCAACCGCACGGGCAATCAAGGTTTTGCCACTACCGGGGGGGCCATAGAGCAAGACCCCTTTGGGTGGTTCAATACCTAACCGATCAAAGACTTCGGGGTAACGGAGGGGAAGCTCGATCAATTCCCGAATACGGGCCAGCTGACGTGAAAGCCCTCCAATATCCTCGTAGGTTACGCCCGATCCAGTACGGCGATCCGAACGGGTACGGGCATCCTCCTGCGGAGTGTTGAATTTCAGCACCGTACTTGGCCCAATTACCAACAGGCCAACGGAGGGTGAGGAATCTTGTACCATAAATTCCTGAAAACCGCTCCCCAAGAAGCTAACCCGCACCAAATCGCCTGTTTTGACTACTGCCCCTTCCAGCGAACGTTTCAGATACATCTGATGGTTGGAATTGCCTCCTACCACCGAACCTTCGGTCATTGGGGTCAATAACAAACTTTTGGCAGGCGAAGTTATCATCTTGCGTACTTGAACCGTGCCGTTTAGTGAAGCGCCACAGTTGGCCCGTATTAAGCCATCAATTAAGATGAGCCGCTTACCTCGTTCGGGAGCAAAGGCAGGCATCACTTTAGCCCCGGTGCTGCGAGTACCCTTTATCTCGACTACATCGCCTACATTTAAACTTAGCAATTTCATATCGCTAGGATCAATTCGAGCCACCGTGCGACCTGCATCACGCGCCGCCGCTTCAGCCACCCGCAGCGTCAAATTTTGAACTTTCTCAGCCGTTTCGCTCATAAATTACCTTATATCTATATTTTATATTTCTGATTATTTTCAAATTCAATTCCAATAATTTTTTTGAGGTATAAAAACTAATCGGTAAACACCAACCTCACAAAGATACACCGATTTTATTATAATTTATCTGTGTTCATCTGTGGTTCGTCAATTGGTTGTCGTGTCTATCTGTGTTACTTCTTCTTTAAGCGCAACTCCAGTAACCCATTTTGATAGGTACGGCTTAGCGGCTCAGACTGAACGGCTACAGAAAGTAAAGTCTCCTTTTCGTAGCGATAGCCCTCGGCCTCTCCCCCAATGATTAAAATATCCTCTAAGAGTTCAACTTTTAGATTGGCCTCTAATACTCCCGGCAACTCGGCTACAATTATAATTAAGCCTTCAGCCACCTCGTCGTGAATTTCCATATAGGGTTCCCGCACGGTAGCCGTTATCTCAGGGCTGGCTGGAATAGTAGGCGTGGTGGATGGGTTGTTAGCTGGTCGGGTGTAGTTGGGACGGACTGGTGGACGGTTATTAGTAGTATAAGGCACGTTAGAGGAAGCGCGATTTCGGCCTAGTGGCGCATTGCTTCGGGAATCGGGGTTAAAATCCCGACCTCTGGGCTGTCGTCTTTCGCCACTCCCCTGCGCTGCCTGCTCTGCTTTATCGGCCAGATCGTTGATAAAATTGGCGAGATCATTCAAGCCTTTAAAAAAGCCCGTGAGTCCACCTTCAAACGAGGTTCCGCCATTGCGCGGAGGCTGTGGCGGTTGGGAGCGGTTGGCCGAGCCACTATTATTAGGAATAGGACGTGACCTTTGTGGTGAGGGCATTGGCTCATCAAAATTTTCTAACTCTTGAAAATCATCCGGGTTCAAATCAGGGTCGGCAGGAAGGGAAGTTTTATCTTCCTTATTATTAGCACCTTTATGGTTAGTGGGCATAATTTCGGTTTCCTTCTTCTTTTATTATACTCTACGTAAGTGGGTATAATATTACATGCCTAAAGGTATAGGACAGCAGCCTAGCGAAGCATCACGGTATTATAAGTAACCTGATGCCATATTACAACTTTTTACGCTTTAGCTGCTCTAAAAGTTTCAACCAAAATTAAATTACCTCACCCGCCAATTTTGGCTTACTACGAGTGGTTCTTCACCCAAGTGGTGACGCTCAGGAAAGAATGGGCTGAAACGATAGTTGGAGACCCTTCAAAAACAGAGGCTTAGCCTAAGGCTAACCAATCTTGAGAGTATGACCTACCCTTGTGGGTGGCGGATCCGTCCGCCGATTGTTCCACGCACAAATTCGGCGGCAGCTTCGATTCGCGTGGCAGGTGGAACTTTCTCGATTACATCCAGCAAAGCACTACCCACAATACCAGCCTCGGCTAGTTTGCTGACAGCAACGAAATGTTCCGGGCGACTAATACCAAAGCCCACCGCTATCGGAGTAGTCGTATAACGCCTGATTTGGCTCAACAACTCTGGTAAAGCGTCGGAAAGTGTGGTTCGCGCCCCGGTTACACCTGTCAGGGAGACGCAATAAATAAAACCCGTTGCCAATTCTGCTACCTGTTTAATCCGCGCCTCGGTGCTAGTGGGAGCGACAAAAAATATAAGATCCAATCCGGCTTTTTTACAGGGTTCTAGCACTTCCCCGGCTTCTTCTAGGGGCAAGTCGGGAAGAATCAGACCATCAATTCCGGCGGCGGCGGCTTCATTGACAAAACGCTCGACTCCATAGCTAAAGACCGAATTATAGTAGCCCATAAAGAGTAAGGGTACACTGACCTTAGCTCGAATGGCGCGGGCGGTTTCGAAACAATGCTGGAGAGTGACCCCATTTTCAAGGGCGGTGAAACTAGCTCGTTGAATCGTTGGCCCTTCGGCAATGGGGTCGGAGAAGGGTATGCCCAACTCTACTAAATCGGCTCCGGCCTCTACCAGTGCCGGAACTAGTTCTTCGGTAACACCTAACTCTGGAAAACCAATCGTGACATAAGGGATAAAGGCGGTGCGCCCCTCCTGCTTTAACTTTGTAAATGTTTCGGCTATTCGGCTCATAAAATCCTTATTTATAAGGTTAAAACCTTTCTCCTCTTAGACCCTAATCGGGCGGCCCACTAACTTAGAAATCTCTCCTAATCGGGGTTTATTTGAAAGGTGTTAGTTGTTATTTTCCATGCGCTTGACGCTTTCTTGCGAAATACGCTCCAGTTTGCGACGCAAGCGCCAGTTACGAAAGAGATCAGAACTGTAAAAGCGAAGTAGCACGATAAGAAGGAAAATGCCCGGTATGCGTAGTTCGCCACCATAGGAATAAATGCCCCAAAAGGCTAACATAAAGACTACTACGACCAGCAAAATTCTTAGCGATGCCATCTTCATGGCTTACAACCTCAAACTACTCCTGACGATTATTTGCCAATGCAAATATTACTACCGTTAGGGAGGTAATAATTCCTAGTAAAATGCTAAATTTGCTCTTAGAGCGGGGCAAAGCTAAACCCAGTACTAGTATATCACTACCCGCAATTAGGGCAAGCAAATTAAGCCAAAGGCTCACTTTTTTTCGGTCGGTGCGATTGAGCAGAAGGCCAAGGCCAAAGGCCACATCTCGCATCCCCAACAAGCGGAGGAGAGCCGTGCCGCCCGGCCCCTTTTCGACATTAAAACCGCCTGCCCGATTCATAAAACCGGGAAAAAGGGCAAAGAGACCACCCAATCCCGTGCAGGCCAGCCCTAAGCCTGTATTAACTAGTTCGTGTTGCGCTTTATTCTTCATATTTTCCATTTTCCAATTGTTGCAAGGTCGCAATTACTTCGCCAAAAGTGGTAAATTCGGTGTGCGGTTTGCCCCCTTGGTTACATAACCTAGAAAGACGGCTACCGGCCACTGTAAAAAGATAATCGGCACGACTGCCCGCCTGAAAATCATTCCGCCCATCGCCGATAAAAGCCACCTCTTGGCCGGGGTATTTTAACTGCAACTCTTCTACTATTCGCACTTTGAAATCCTGCCCATCTTCTAATATCGGCCAAGCAGGAAGCCGCACCCGCCAATATTCATTGTAATCGGCCTGATAGGAATAAAATTCTACCCCTTCTTCCAGCAGAGCCTTGATGTAGAAATCTAGCCCACCACTAACCACCACAAAGGGCCACTCTTTTTCGGCACAGAGTTGCAGCAGTGCCTTAAAACTAGGCCGCAATTGAATATTTTGCCGGGCGTAGTCCAGCAATTCTTTCTCAGGGGTCTTGAGATAGGCGTAACCCTTTTGCATTATTTCCATGTGGCTGATTTCACCCGCATGAAAAGGCTCGAGTAGCTTGCGCCACTCTTTTGCCGTGAAATGATCCAGCAAATGATCGGTTACATCTTGTAGTGTGATTGTGCCGTCAAAATCGCATATTACTAGCATATTTTGTAGATGACTGGAGCCAGTTTACGGCTATTATCTCAATAATTCGGGTAGGGGCGTACCGCATACGTCCCATGTGAGGCGGGTTTATTCAATAAACCCCTACTTATTGAGATGATACCAGCTTACGGCTACCCATCACCTGAAATCCTCCTAACTTAACTTCACGCCAAAAGCATCCGCAACGGTAAAAATATCTTTGTCGCCACGCCCGGAGAGATTAATTACCAAGACCTTATCTTTGGAGAGCGTCGGCGCAAATTTTATAAGATAGCCCAAGACGTGCGACGATTCAAGGGCTGGGATAATTCCCTCAGTGCGGCACAAAAGTTTGAAACCCTCTAAGGCTTCGCTATCGGTAATGGATGGGTAGGTAGCCCGACCCGATTCCATCAGGTAGGCGTGTTCTGGACCAACACCGGGATAATCTAAACCTGCGGAGATAGAGTGGGTCTCCAGCACCTGCCCATTTTCGTCTTGTAAGAGGTAAGATTTGGAGCCGTGTAACACTCCCACCCGGCCTGCTCCTAGTGCCGCGCTATGTTTGCCAGTCTCTACGCCGCTGCCACCCGCTTCAATCCCGATCAACTTGACCGCTTCATCTTCAATGAAGGGATAGAAGATCCCGATAGAGTTGGAACCACCACCTACACAGGCCAAGACATAATCCGGCAAACGCCCAATTTGCTCAATAGATTGCCGCCGGGCCTCGATTCCGATTACAGATTGAAAGTCGCGGACTATCTGCGGGTAGGGGTGCATCCCAACCGATGAGCCGATCAGGTAGTGCGTGGTTCGCACATTTGTCACCCAATCGCGAATGGCCTCGTTAATGGCATCTTTAAGGGTCTTGCTGCCACTTGAGACCGGGCGCACCTCGGTTCCCAGCAACTTCATCCGAAAGACGTTGAGGGCTTGGCGTTGAATATCTACCTCGCCCATATAGACCACGCACTCTAGGCCCAGCATGGCACAGACCGTCGCGGTTGCCACCCCATGCTGCCCGGCCCCAGTCTCGGCAATAACGCGCTGCTTACCCATCCGTTTGACCAACAAGCCTTGCCCTAGCGCATTGTTAATCTTATGTGCGCCAGTGTGGGCTAAATCTTCGCGCTTGAGATAAATTTGGGCTCCGCCTAATTCAGCCGAAAGCGCTTTGGCGTGATAAAGCGGGGTAGGTCGTCCGACGTAGTGGCGAGCTAAATCGTTCAACTCTTGCGTAAAAGCCGGGTCAGCTTTGGCAGCAATATAAGCCTCTTCCAATTCGGCTAAGGCAGGCATTAAGGTCTCCGGGGCATATTTGCCACCGAATTGTCCGAAATGGCCGTTAGCATCCGGCAAATTATAAGTTTTTTTATCTAGGGCTTGGGTCACTTAATTTTACTCTCCTTGCTCTTTCTATAAACCGGGCAATTTTTTCAGGGTCTTTCTCACCGGGTAGACCGCTCTTTTCCACGCCGCTACTCACATCTACTCCCCAAGGTTGAACCTTTTCAATCGCTTCGCCCACATTTTCTGGTGTAAGTCCTCCGGCCAACAAAACGGGAAAAGTACGGGCTAAGCGATAAGCCGCCTCCCAATCGCCGATTTCTCCTGTACCACCATACATCCCGCTCTTATGGGTATCTAGCAGCAGTGTCAGATTGGCAATCTGACCAAAAGGCGTAGCTAGTGGCAAGGCTTCCTCTGGACTAATTCGGGCCGGAAGCCGCAACGCCCGAATAACCGGACGCAAAGCAGAAAGTTCCGCGCATTGTTCCGGCGTTTCATCACCACTCAACTGGAGGTAATCCAACCCGTAGCGTTCTACCGCTGCGGTCATCTCTTCTATCGGTGCATTGACAAATAACCCTACCAGTTTAGGCTGTTGCCTTAATTTTGCAAGCGCACTTACCAGGGCGTCTGCCGCTTCGGGTGAAAGATAGCGCGGACTTGGCGGATAAAAGACTAGCCCTATTAAATCCGCGCCAGCCTCAACCACCACCTGCGCCATTTCGCCCGTTTTAATTCCACAGATTTTTATTAGCATTACCAAAATTACCTGAAGAGTTCCCCTATCTTCTGCTCCAGCAAGGAGGTGTCTAGGCCAGTAGCGGTAGAAGCCGCCCGTACTAGCGTTTCACCGATCAGGACGACGCTGGCTCCATCTGCCTGAAGTCGGGCAATGTCTTGGCTAGTGGCGATACCACTTTCGCTTACTAGCAGGCCCGTAAAGCCTAGGGGCAGATTGGCCGCGATTCGGCTAGTAGTTACCAAGTTAACTTGGAAGGTGTGCAAATCGCGATTGTTTACCCCGATAATTCTAGCCCCCAACTTTAGGGCGCGTTCCAATTCGGCCTCGTTATGCACCTCGACCAGTGTTGCCAAGCCTAGGTGCTGATTGGTGGCAAGAAGTTCTTCCACTTCTTCATCTTCCAAAGCCGCCATAATCAAGAGTGCCGCATCTGCACCATAGGCCCGCGCCTGATAAAGTTGGTAGGGGTCTACAATAAAATCCTTGCGTAAAATCGGGGTATTCCCCCCTGCCGCCACTTTTGCCACCTGCAAATAGGCTAGATGGCCCATAAAGAAACGCTCGTCGGTCAGCACCGAAAGAGCGGAGGCTCCCGCTTTGGCGTAAGCCGCCGCTAGTGCCGCCGGGTTAAAGTCCGGGCAGAGTAAACCCTTGGAGGGCGAAGCCTTCTTTATCTCCGCGATCAAGGCCACCGCCCCGGTCACTCGTGGAGTACGTAAAGCCGCCTCAAAATCGAGCGGTTTTGGCATTAGCTTAATCCGTTCCTCCAAAACCGCCTGTGGTTCCACCGCCGCCTGCTGCGCCACCTCGTTATATTTGTGTTCGAGGATTGTCTCTAAGAAATTAGCCATTATTGATTACTAACCCGCACTAAATCGGTCAGACGTTGACGGGCAGCACCGCTATCAATCGCGGCAGCGGCTTGTTCCACGCCCTCTTTTAAACTAAGAGCTAACCCGGCGGCTACCAAAGCGGCAGCTGCGTTGAGTAGCACGACATTGCGTTGCGGAGTCTTTTCGCCCTCTAGCACCTTTAGAGTGATGGTGCAATTCTCTTGAGCGTTACCGCCACGCATCACCTCCGCCGAGGCTCGTTCCATCCCGAAATCCTCCGGGGCAATCACTTGCTTAGTCAGTGTTTCGCCCTCTTTGACCTCGTAGATATAACTCTCGGCGGCAATACTGATTTCGTCTAGTCCATCGGCACTATGTACCACTAGGATATGCTGACTACCCAATTGTTGCAAGGTTGCCGCCAACTTAACCGCTAGTTCTGCATTTGGTACGCCAAGTACCTGCCTTCGCGCCCCGGCCGGATTGGTTAGCGGCCCTAGGATGTTAAAGACATTGCGTATCCCGATTTCACGGCGTACTGGCCCGGCATATTTCATCGAGGGATGAAAGAGAGGTGCAAACATAAAACCAATGCTCGCCTCGCGTAAACAGGTGGTGACCTCTTCGGGCTTCAGGTTAATATTAACGCCCAACGCTTCCAAAACATCGGCACTTCCACAACGGCTACTAGCCGCCCGATTGCCATGCTTGGCAACTATCGCTCCGGCCCCGGCCACCACAAAGGCCGTTGTAGTGGAGATGTTGAAGGTATTGGCTCCATCTCCACCCGTACCGCAGGTATCTACCACCGGACGACCTAAATCGGAAGGGATGGTGACGTGGGTAGCCTTGCCGCGCATAACTTGGGCTAGTCCAGTCACCTCCTCTACCGTCTCGCCCTTCATCCGCAGCGCGGTAAGAAAACTACCGACTTGGGCTGGAGTGGCCTCTCCGGTCATAATCTCCTCCATTGCGGCGGCGGCCTCTTCGCGGCTTAACGCCTCGTGGTTGACCAGCTTTGCGATTGCTTCTTTAATCATGCTATCTGCCTCATAAATTTTTAGTGACTAAAAACGGTTTTGATTAGCCTAAGCCCATAGCCTCTTTAGCCGCCTTATAGGTAGTTTCGGCAATTGGTCGGATACGGTCTGCGCCATCCTTGAGAATATCTTCCACGTAGCACGGATCGGCGGAAAGCTGGTTGAAATTTTCGCGCAAAGGCCGTAGTCCTTCGATTACCAATTCTACCAATTCTTTTTTAAGAGTGCCATAGCCTTGCCCAACGAAATGTGCTTCGATTTGCTCTTGCGTGGTTCCGGCAGGTGAAAAGAGTTGGTAAATGGTCAAGAGGTTATAGAGACCGGGCCGCTCGGCCTCAAATTTTATGTCGCGCCCACTATCTGTTGTGGCCTTCATAATTCGGCTCTTGATGACTTCTGGTGAATCAAGAAGCAGAATAGCGTTGCTTGGGCCACCACTTTTGCTCATCTTCTTGGTTGGCTCATCGAGGGCCATAATCCGCGCCCCTTCACCCCTGATCCAAGGTTCGGGAATTTTGAAGACCGGGGCATATTCACGGTTAAACTTTTCGGCAATGTCGCGGGTTAATTCGACGTGCTGTTTTTGGTCATCACCTACTGGCACCCCATCGGCCTGATAGAGCAAAATATCGGCAGCCATCAACATCGGGTAGGCCAGCAGACCCACGCTGGATTGCTCCTTCTTCTCGGCACTCTTTTCTTTGTACTGAGTCATCCGACTGGCCCAACCGAGCGGAGTCACACAATTAAAGAGCCACGCCAACTCAGTGTGTTCCTTGATATGCGATTGGACAAAAATAGCCGTCCTTTTGGGGTCAAGCCCGGCGGCAAGATAAATCTTCGCTAAATCACGTGTCCGCCGATGCAAGGTGGTGGGGTCTTGTGGTACGGTGATAGCGTGAAGATCCACGATACAAAAAATATTCTCGTTGTCGTGTTGCGCTTCTACCCAATTTTTAATCGCTCCTAAGTAGTTACCTAGGTGCATTTCACCGCTGGGCTGAATACCACTAAATACTCGCTTTTTCATGTTGTAATCTCTTCCAAATTTCTTCCGGTTTAAGCCAAGGTAGTTATATCGGGATTAGAAATCCCTCCTACAATTTAGACCGTGTAAAAAAAACTTGTTGCGCCGCTAAATCTACCTGCCCAATTTGCCATCCTGCCTCTAACCAACTCTTTGCTTGAGAATGGCTTGTATTTTCGCTACGGTCAAGCCACCATGCAGTATAATCAAAGGCGGATTTCGGCAGAATGCTGCTTATTATTTCTTCTATACGCTTGAAAGAAAGCTGGAGCGTTGTTTTATCTTCTTCCTGAGCCAACAGCCAGTTATATAGCGGGCTGTATTTTCCCGAATCACTCACCTTAGTCTCCCTCTTATTTAGTTTGACCGCCAAAAAGTTTTTTAGCAGCACTTTGCCCCCTTCGGTTAGAATAGATTCCGGGTGAAATTGTACACCGTAAAGAGGGTAGCGACGGTGTTTCAAGCCCATAATCAAGCCGTTCTCTGTCCAAGCGGTCACTTCCAGTTCGGCGGGTAAATCCTCCCGGCGTACTACCAGCGAATGATAGCGGGTAGCTTTAAAGCCTTGCGGTAGCCCGGCAAAGAGTTCTGAGCCATCGTGCAAAATAGGGCTGACCTTGCCGTGCATAAGTTCCGGGGCGCGAACTACTACCCCTCCAAAAACTTCACCTAAAGCCTGATGACCCAAACAAACCCCCAAGATTGGTACTTTGGCCGGGCCAAACTCACGCAAAAGATCTTCGCTCACCCCGGCATCACGCGGCTCACCCGGCCCTGGCGAAATCACAATTCGCTCTGGCTGAAGTTGGGCAATCTCGGATAATGTGATCTTGTCGTTGCGCCACACTACTACTTCCTCACCGAGTTCCCCAAAATATTGCACCAAGTTATAGGTGAATGAGTCATAATTATCTATCATCAGTAACATTATATTGTTCCTCTTAAATCCAATACGTACAATGGTGGGTTGCCAATCGGGATTAGAAATCCCTCCTACAGGTTGCCAATCGGGATTAGGTTGCCAATCGGGATTAGGTTGCCAATCGGGATTAGGTTGCCAATCGGGATTA
>JACAUC010000182.1 GCA_013390945.1 Candidatus Chloroheliaceae bacterium | reverse complement strand
TTAGGCCGGACAACCAGTTGACATTTATTTCCGGTTGGATCACCAGTGAGTACCATCCTAAAGTGTAAAGCCGGTATGAACCTTGCCCTAACGTGCCTAGGTTTGAACCTTAGCAAGTCTGGCTAATCCACCACTACAGGTGATCCACTGACCTGCTCCTGACTAACCTGGGCATGAGAGTGGTGAGGTGAGCGGGCAAATAGGGCGGGAATGATTCCAAACAAGGCAATTATACCCGCTATAAGCCAAGTAAGGGTAAAAGCATCCACCACGCCCTTTTTGAACTCGGTGGCAATCCGGGTGTTTAGGGACGCTAATTCAGGCTTGAGGGCTTCACCACCCGGTATCCGGTCGGCTAGGGTGGTCAAATCAAATTGAGCCGCCATAGAGTTAGTACGCTCACCACTGGCTTGAGTCTGAGTGGCACTATTTTGCAGACCCGTGAGAATATTGGAGCGAAGCTCTTCCGGTAATTTGGTGTCACCCTTCACCATTTCAATCGCAGCGGTACGAGCCAAAGTAACGTTATCCTTGACCTGTCCAGTAAAAATGCTAATCAGAATGGCAACCCCTAACGCAAAACCGATCTGGCGGAAAGTGTTGAACGCCCCACTCGCCACCCCTAATTTAGAGCGCGGTACCTCCGAAATTGCCACATTGGGGAAAGTAGTAAAACAGAGGCCCATACCGATACCGATAATGGTGACTCGCCAAGCGGTATCCAAGTAGACCGCCTCTGTATTGAGGGTGTAGAGCGAAAGAAGACCGATAGCCACAAAGACCATTCCAGCAATTCCAAGTATTCGGGGATGAATTTTGCCGCTCATTTTACCGGAAGCAGCCGATACTACGAATGAGGACAACGGCAACGGTAGCAAGGCATAGGCCGCGCCCAATTGGTCGTAGCCTTGGGCATTAATCAGGTAGAGTACTAGGATCAGGAAGGCTCCCTGTATAGAGACACTAAACATAAACATCACTATATTGGCTCCCATAAAGCTGCGAATTTTGAAGAGGCTGAAATCTAGGATAGGCTGAGCCTGCCGAGTCTCCACCACTGCGAAAAGTATTAAGCCCACTACTGAGCCACCAAATAACGCCAGAGTACCAACCGAAGTCCAGCCCCAATCGTTGCCCTGAATAATTGCCAATACCAAACAGAACATGCCCATCGTCAAGGTTAAGAGACCGGGGAGGTCAATGGTGCGGGTAGCGTGTGGATCCCGGCTCTCCGGCATAAATCGCCAAACCATAAAGAGACCGACTATACAGAAGGGGAGGTTGACAAAGAAGATCCAACGCCAATCAAAACTTTCCACTAGGAAACCACCCAGCACCGGGCCGAGTGCCGCCGCTAATCCGGCCATCGCACCCCAGACCCCAATCGCGGCCCCTCGCTTGGCCGGGGGAAAGACCACCGTGATAACGGCCAAACTCACCGGGTTTAGTGCCGCCGCCCCAATCGCCTGTAATGCCCGAAAAGCAATCAGCCACTCAATTGAAGGCGAAATAGCACACAACAAAGAACCGAGGCTAAACAGAACCATCCCAATCATAAAGAGGCGTTTGCGCCCAAATTGATCCGCAAAACGACCCATCGTTACCAATAACACGGCAAAAACTAGATTGTAGCCACTCAAGACCCAACTAACCGTCGTCAGATCGGCTTTGAGGCTGGTTTGGATGTTGGTAAGAGCGATGTTAACTATCGTTGCGTCCAACAACGACATAAAAAAGCCAAACATGAGTGAAGTTAGTACCAGCCAAGGATTAACCGCCCGACCACCGGGTAAAGTTAGGGCTGGCGGAGGTGTATCCCAACCGTTCCCAGAACGCTCAAGAACCTTTTTGGTCTGTGGCATTGCTTTTCTGCTCCTTTTTATAGTCAGTCACCTTTTTCAGGCTAAATTAGAATTAAAGTTTTATCAGGATGTCAGGTTAAGATTGGGCCAATTCCCTTTGGTGCAAACTTTTGGCCCAATTCAGTTCTAGTTGCCATTGTTCGGCTAAGTGCTGCATTGTGTTTATGATGCGGTCAGGATAGGTTGGCCCATCGCTACTTTTAGCCCTATTTTGCCCCAAGTCTTCCGTCACGGTGGTCAGATATAGAAGGTGAGACTGGCAATAGTTGAGGTAGTGGTCTATCAGGCGCAACCGCTCAGTTGGTTTTAGATAATCGAAAGCCGAAACTTTTTGCAAGAAAAGCTTTTGATATTCTCCCGGATTGGAGGTAGTATCCATCATCAATTCATGAAAACGCTGACCACCTGCTTCGGTAATTTTGTAGCTTCGCACATGGCGGCCCCCTTCTGATTCGTCGGTAGCCTCTTCATAAGCGATAATCAGTCCATCCTGCTCTAGTTTGGAAAGCAGTGGGTAGAGGCGACCATTGCTCATTTTGGCAAAGGGACCTAGAATTTTATTAATAATTTTGGCGATCAAGTAGCCATGGGCCGGACGCTGGATTAAAATTTTAAGGATTATTAGTTCGTACATTTTTAATTGATTATATCCTGTATTATCTCCACTATTCGGTTGACCGTCCTCTTCAATCGAAAAGGGAGCAAGGGCATCCTCTTAGACGGGTTATATAGATATGTCTTAGAGACTTATAGTAGCATTGCTAGGAAAAAGTGTCAAGGGGTTTGATAAAGGCTCTGAATACCTTATGCTCAAAAGGAGAAGCTTACCGTGAAGGTAAGCGTAAAATAAGCTTGGCGCAAGGGCGTAAAGCGTTGAAACCAATCCGTTAACAGAGGAAAGAGCATAAGAAGGGTGCGTTAAGAGGGCTAAAACCTGTCAATATTTCGGGGTATGGGTGTATTGCATGCACCCAAAGCGAGACCTGTCTACAACCCCTACCCATGGAGAAGATACGTTTGATCCAGTTTGGGTCTCTTATTAAGCCTGTGAACGGCTCAGAAGATCTAGCTACTCTGGCTTTGTTTCAAAATAACACCTAGCTCACGAGCCATTTGAGCATTTTTGAACCTTAGCTCATCATTTAGTCGCCGATTTTCTTCGGTTTTTCGGCGCAACTCGTCGTTGGTTTGCTTGATACGGATAAGTGAGCGAACCCGTGCCGCCAATTCGAGCCGATTGACAGGCTTATTTAAGAAATCATCTGCACCTGCCTCCAGACCAGTCGCCCGTGCCTTATCATCTTGCATAGCGGTTAACAATACGATTGGAATATAAGGCAGCCTAGGGTTGGAACGAATGCACCGGGTCAGATCAAACCCATTCATTCCTGGCATCATCACATCCAGCAAAAAAAAGTCGGGTTTTACTAAACCAAGTTCCACTTCTTCCCGCGCATGTAAGCTATCATAATATTTAATGGTGCGATAGCCTTGGTGTTCAAGCATCATAGCCAACAAGTCCGCATTATCCGGGCGGTCATCTACAATCATTATCAAGGGAGCAATCTCTGACGTAGAAGCATTGTTCGAAGATTTGTTGTAAGTCCCTAGCATTAGCTTTACCCCCATCTCTTAACAGTACCAAAAGTCCATTATAAACTTACATCTATCTTAACCCATACAACTTAAAAACTGTATTAAGTTCTTGTTACAATTAATTCGATAACTCGGTCTAAACTTTAAATAGACTTCGGGAACATAGAAGATAGAGCCTCAAATTAGGTTAAGTCGAGGGTATAGGAAACATCATTATGATCCAACTTGAAGCCGAGCGAATAGTAGAGCTTGAGGGCCGCTGTATTGGTATCATCCACATAAAGGCTAAAAAGAGTAGCACCGCATAAACGGAGGTGATAAAGCCCTAATAGAGTTAATCCCCGACCCAAACCACGTCCACGCATACTAGGATGTAAGCCTACAATGTAGATTTCACCGTTACTAGGGCCAAGAGGCAGGCCCAAAAGAGGGGGTAGAGGTTGAACCAATTCTGGGTAGGCTGGGGAACGGTGAAGATCACTCTGCCGGGCCGGTACCCGTTTTGTCCAATTAAAACCAAGTATCTCTCCAGTTTGATCCTCTAATACCAAAAAGTCGTGGGGATCAAACCAAGGCTGGTTAAAGCGTAACTCAAGGTCAGCCTGAGTCCAAGTTCCGTTTTCGGGGTGTTCGGCAAAAACCAGCCGATTGAGAGCTAACCAGGTCGTGTCATCCTGACCTAAGTGGAAAGTACGCAAGCGCAAATCGGTGGGTAGTTCGTAAGCGGGCAAAGTGTGGCTGGCCTCAAGGCAGAGGTGGTGCAAAACGCGCGTAGGGCTTAGCCCACCCTGCCTAGCAAACAAAGAGGCTTGAGGGTTGTCATGGTAAGACCAAACATCCAAGCGTTCCAATTTTCCGCGCCGTCCCAGTTCTACCATACACCTCAAGAGTTGCCTTCCAAGCTCGCGATTCCGCAAGTGGGGGTGTACCACCAATTCGCCTAGCAGACGTGACGGTTGATTATGCGGCTGGGCCAACAACTGGGCATAGCCTACCAGTTGGGGATCGCCATAGAACTCGGCTTCAGGATAAGCCTCCTGATCGTGGTCAGGTTGATGGAGATAAACTAGGATAGCACCAGCACTCTCTTCCCCAGCCTGAAGATTTTCCTCAAAGTTGCCCTTTTGTCCGGCTTTTAGCTTGAGGTAAATATGCTCACCAATAGACAAATGCCCATCGTGATCGAGCGTATGCTGCAAAAGGTTTTGGACTTGAGGTAAAGTCGTCTCTTCATCCAGACCACTCACCAGTACTAACCTTACCTTCTGCTCCTGATCGTGAGTATAATCGTGGTAGGGTCTCATCTAAACCGCCATTATCGCCTTTTTCTTACACCTTACCCGACACTACTTACTCTTACGCCATTTCCACCGACGCAGCAAGCAGAAGCTACATTTAAAGCTAAACCGCACGGATAAGGCCACTTCTACCCCGTAACCCGAAGGTAATTCTAACTTATTTGGCCTCACCCGGCAATTCATTCTGCCTAAACTAAACGATTTGACACAAAGGAGCCACTATTATATAATTTCAACTCGCAGTCTAAAAAGACTCATGAGAATATAGGGCCACATGGCCGAAATAATAAAGAGTTAAAGCAGAGTTCTGTATGCGACGGGCCAGTGGTTGGCTCGCTTGTTTTGATAGGGCAGAGCTAAAAGGCCGGGCAAGGCCACTGAGGAGGAAAACTAAGTGTTTGCGGTTGTTGAAACGGGAAGCAAACAATACAGGGTAAAGCCTGGTCAGATTATCAAGGTTGACCTGTTGGCTGGCGACGAAACTGAAGAAGTCCGCCTAGACAAGGTACTGATGATCTCGGACGATGCCGGAGCAGTAACGATTGGTAGGCCAGTAGTCTCTGGCGCAACGATACGGGCGACGATTGTAGAACAGGGTAGAGGCGAAAAGATTCGCGTCTTCAAGTTTAAGTCGAAGAAGCGCTATCGCAAAACCATAGGTCATCGTTCGTTCCTTACCACCCTTAAAATTGAAGAGATTTTGCAGGCATAAGCCTTTGATACTAACCGATTAGGGGTAGACGTTAACTCAAAAAGCGTCAAGCCAAAATCGGTAGAGGAGAAATTAAGAAATGGCTCACAAAAAAGGGGTAGGTAGTTCGCGCAACGGTCGCGATAGCAAACCCAAAATGCTCGGAGTCAAGAAATTCGCGGGCGAACATGTCAAGAGCGGAATGATAATTGTACGCCAGCGCGGAACCGAGTTCAAGCCGGGTGAAAATGTCGGCATCGGTCGCGATCATACGATTTTTGCCACCCTCGAAGGACGGGTCAAGTTCGAGTGGGATAGCAAAGATAAACAACGTATCAGCGTCTATCCGCTTGAAACCGCCGCAGTAGTGGCTCAATTATAATAAAGAGGTTTTAAGAAGATCATGAAACAGGGTATTCATCCTAGGTATACCGAGACTACGGTGGTCTGTTCAACCTGTAACACAACTTGGAAGACTCGTTCTACCAAAGGGGGCAGCATCCGAACCGAGCTTTGCTCACATTGCCATCCCTTCTTTACAGGTGAGCAACGGATTATAGATACCGCCGGTCAGGTAGACCGCTTTATGCGGCGTATGAGCTTGCGCCAAGAGGCGGCGGCTAAGGCCAAGAAGTAGGCAAAATTCTTGTGGTAGGTGTGGTTTAACTTCATCCGCCGCATCACCGAAATAAAAAAAGAAAAGCCGCCGCTGGCCTTAAACCAAACGGCGGCTTTGTCTATATAAAACTTTTACTAATGTTTTACTTGTAGGAGGGATTTCTAATCCCGATTTCCTAATACTAAGGTCAATATTCAAATGAGTTCAAAACCACCCTTCAAAATCGCCTTGGACGCGCGTTATGTGCAAGACCATTTCCCCGGCATTGGGCGCTACGTCTACGGATTGGTTAAGGGTCTGGCCGAGCTTGAGCAACCCACGCTCAATTTTGAACTCTCCCTAATCTACAACCCGGCCCTGCCAGACCGCCGCCACAATTTGCCAGAGTTAGTCCAACGCTACCCCCAACGCTTAAAGCTGGTGGAAACCGGGGTACGAACCATTTCGCTAGATGAGCAGTGGCGTTTGTTCGGGCTAGTACGCCAGCACCACTTTAACCTTTGGCATACCCCCTATTATATTCGGCCTTATCTGCTGCCCTGCCCTTCGGTCCTGACCGTATATGATGTAACCGGATCACTTATAGCTGGGGCATTACCTTCACGCAAAGCACGGTTGCTTTTTGAAATGACCACCCGATTGGCTCTATTGAGCTCACCCCACCTTATTTCTATCTCCGACGCTACCCGCATAGATATAATAAGACTCTATAAAGCCCGGTCTGACAAGATAAAAGTTATACCACTAGGGGTAGACGAAGAGTTTCGCCCTTTTTCGGAGGATGAAAAGATTCAGGCTCGGCTCCGACTCAAGCTACCACCAAATTACCTACTTTACGTCGGAATCAATAAGCCCCATAAAAACCTCGAACGGTTGCTAGAAGCTTTTAAAATTTTCCGGGAGCGGACTGGCTCGTCGGTGGTGCTAATCTTAGCCGGGCGCGAAGACCCACGCTATGCCCCCGCTTTGCACGAAAAAGCCCAAAGGCTAGGACTAGATGAGCAGGCGGTGCGTTTTTGGGGCGAGGTAAACGAAAAGGAATTACCAGCACTTTATGGCTGCGCCGACCTCTTTCTCTTTCCCTCCCTTTACGAGGGGTTTGGCCTACCAGTGCTGGAGGCCATGGCTAGTGGTACACCCGTAATTTGTGCCGATAACAGTTCGCTGCCAGAAGTGGCAGGGGAGGCCACCCTGCTCTTCCCTGCCGAAGATGTGGCAGCACTTGTCGCCCTATTGGAAAAGGCCGTTCCAAACCCAACCTTACGAGCCGAACTTGCTCAAAAGGGCTTAGCTCAAGCTCACCATTTTAGCTGGCAATACACCGCTCAACAAACGCTGGAGGTCTACCGTGAAATTCTTAATGCAAAGCTTTAAACAAAGATGAAAATTCTGCATATCTACAAAGATTACTTCCCCGTTCTGGGTGGTATTGAGAATTACACCCGCCAACTAGCGGAACAAATGGTCACACAGGGTCATGAAGTAGAAGTGCTAGTGACAAATTCAGCCCACCACACTATCCGCGAAAATAGAGCCGGGGTAAAGATTACCAAATCTAGTAGCCTGCTTACAATAGCCTCAACCCCCCTTAGCCTAAGACTGCCTCTGGAATGGTATCGCCACCGCTACGCCACAAATCCACCCGATATTGTGCATCTTCAAGCCCCCTACCCGATAGGAGAAGCAGCTTGGCTGCTAGGAGAGTGGTTGCCTAGCTTTGGTCACAAGCGACCCCACGCCCTCCTAACCTACCACAGCGATATTATCCGCCAAAAGCGTCTCCTGACCGTCTACAGCCCGTTTTTAAGAGCCACTCTAAAGCGAGTAGACGGCATCATTGCCACCAGTCCTAATTACATCGAAAGTTCACCTTTCTTAAAGCCAGTAGCGACTAAATGCCGGGTTATTCCATTGGGCGTGGATACCAAAAGGTTTGAAAGTTTTGACCCTGCCGCCGTCAACCGTATCCGAGAACGCTATGCCACCGGGCAGGTCAAGACTCTCCTGCTCTTCACCGGGAGGCTGCGCTATTACAAAGGACTGCAATTTCTGTTAGAGGCGTTGCCCCAAGTAAACCCAACCGCCCGGCTCTTGGTTATCGGGATAGGGCCAATGGAACAAGCACTGAAAGAGCAGGCCGAACAACTTCAACTCGGCCAACGAGTGATCTTTCTAGGAGAAATACCAGATGCAGAATTGGTGAATTATTACGCCGCCAGCGATATTTTTATTCTACCCTCCTGCGAACGGAGTGAAGCTTTTGGAATAGTACAACTGGAGGCGATGGCGGCAGGCAAGCCTGTAATTTCAACCGAATTGGGAACTGGTACCTCTTATGTAAACTTGGATGGCGAAACCGGGCTAGTAGTACCACCGTCTAATCCGTCTGCCCTAGCCCAAGCTATTAATGAATTGGTCACCAACCCGGAACGCGGCAAAAAGTTGGGAGCGCAGGGACAGGAGCGTACCCGCGCCACTTTTTCGTTAAAGAAGATGGCTGAAGAAGTAGAAAAGTTTTATATCGAAGTCTCATCGGGATCATCTTGACCTTCATAGCCCTTACCTCGGCCCCGGTTTCGTTCGATAGGATCAACCGGAGAAAGCTGAGTGGGATTACGGTAGGTACGTGAGCCGGAACGTCGCTGGGGCTGATTAGTCCCCTTTGATTTGGCCCGATGTTGCTGCGCCAGATCACTGAGGGCTTGGGCTCCTTCAAGTTGGCGGGCTACTAAGGCCATCGCCAATTGATAAATATCGTGAATTTCGCCTTCCTCAATCTGCTTGACCTGTTCAATCCGCATCTGAATTTCCAACAAGGAGCCATCGAGTACGCGGAAGCGATCATCTATCTGGATGAAACGGACGGCATCGCTTTCGACCTGACCACTCATAAGCTGATTGACGTTGAAAAACTGGCTTTCAACCTGCTGCCGAATCTCTTCGAGGCGATCTTGATAGATTATATAGCGATCACTTAAAACCTTTTCGGCACGGACAATCTGGGCTTGAATCCGTTCGTCTTCTAGGTGTAAAACCTCGAACATAGGCGGGAGTTCTTCCAACTTGGCGGCATCAAGCCGCTGTAGATCCTCCGTTCGGGCAATCCGGTTAGAAAAGAGGCCAATTTCCTCGCGCAAGCTTTTAAACTCCACCCGCACCTCTTCGGCTTGGCGACGAACTACCTGCTCATGGGAATGAATTATATCCATAATGCGTTCCAGTTCACGCTGGTAAAATTCCTGAGCATTAGCCGTAATTTTAATACCCTCCCGCAAATCTTTGATCTGTGCGTCAAGCCGGGCAACTTGGGCATGGACATCCCGAATAGAGGTAGCCAATTTTTCTAAGGCCGATTTATCCAGACCAACTTGATCACCTTCACGGCGGCGCGTTTCAACAATATTGGCTATCTGCGAGCGTAGTTCGCGGAGGGGTTTAGTGGGTTCATTGATCCGTACCTGAAGCTCGGAGAGATCCTGCTTCATACGATGCTCTTCCAGCAACCGAACCTGAACCATCTGGGTTAACTCGGCGGCCTGCTTATCGGCCTGCTCCCGAACTTGAATAATCCGGGCCTCGCTTTGTTTCCAGTTATCTTCTAGCGAATGTTGGCGAGCCATCTGCTCCCGCAATAAGCGCCGCAACTCGTCCACTTGCTGCTGCAACTGAAAAACTTGGGCCTCGCCTTTTTTAGATTGATCGCTATCGCGGTAGTTCTTGCCTATTTCCATAAATTTTTCTACTTGATTATTCTTCCAGGTTGATAAGTTCGGTCTTTATCTTTATAAAGAATGGGTTTTACGTATCTCCTCAAGGAGTGCTAAAATATATTCGTGGTTGGCTGGTAGTTCACGCCGAGAGCGGCGCAGGTCATGAGACGCGGCCTTTTCGGGTGATTCTCCGGCCAGTACCCGCAAAGTGGCGTAGACCGAATCGGCCAAAGCCGCCGGATCATAGCCCCCTTCAAGCGTTAAGGCCAGACGACCCTGACAAAAAGTTTCGGCTAAGCGTTTTACCCGGTCAACCATGGTAGCAAAACCTAAAGTTGAAACCTGTAAAGCGGTAGTGTGAAGGGCATCCCGCCAATGGGCATCGTAACCAGCCGAGACTAGAATAAATTCGGGTTCGTAGCGTTCGGCCAGCGGCTCCAAAATACGGGTAAAAGCCTGCTCCATTACGGTATCACCAGAGCCGGGAGGAAGCGGTAGATTAACATTATAACCGCACCCCTGACCTACTCCGATCTCATCAAGAGAACCTGTACCAGGATAGAGCGGCGATTGGTGGCTGGAATAGTACAAGACTCGTGGGTCATCGTAGAAAATATTCTGGGTGCCATTACCATGATGTACATCCCAATCTACGATCAAAATCCGGTGCAGGCCATATTCCTCGATCAAGTGCCGAGCCGCCAGTGCCACATTATTGAAGAGGCAGAAACCCATGCTCCGGTTGGTTAAGGCGTGGTGACCGGGTGGTCGTACTAGGGCAAAAGTATTTTGTACCTCACCTACCAAGACGGCCTCTATCCCCCGCAACAACCCACCCACCGCATACCGCGCGGTCCGATAGGAGCCCTCCGAGACGTGGGTGTCAGGGTCTATGCGGCCACCGCCGCTTTCGCAAAAATCCCGCAAATCTTCAAGATAGGACGCATCATGCACCCGTGCTATTTGTGTGAGAGGTGCTTCCTGTGGTTCGAGGGAGATAAAGTGTCCGGTCTCTTCCGCCAATAACTCGGCTATAATCTGAGGAAACCGGGCTAAGCGTCCCACACTCTCAGGATGCCGCCCGGTCTCATGCTCCAGATAAATTGATCCGGTGATTATCGCGGTAGGTTTTTGTAGTGCCTCAAAACGTTGCATCAGCCATCACCAGTTCATTCGGTTACTTTAATTAATAGAGTTTCTAAGCAAAGCGTTTGCGAATGTTATAAAAAGCTGCTTTACCCGGAAAAATCGCGCTCCGACCAAGTTCTTCTTCGATCCTGAGCAACTGATTATACTTCGCCACGCGATCAGTACGGGCGGGTGCCCCAGTCTTGATCTGACCAGTATTGAGTGCCACAGACAAGTCGGCAATAGTAGTATCTTCGGTCTCACCACTGCGATGGCTCATTACTGCCGTAAAGCCCGCTTTTTGGGCCATCGTAACCGCTTCGATGGTTTCGGTTAGGCTACCGATCTGGTTCACTTTGGTTAGAAGCGAGTTAGTGGTACCCTCTTGGATGCTACGCGCCAACCGTTGCACGTTGGTAACAAGGTGGTCATCACCTACGATCTGGAGTCGGTCGCCTAATTGGGAAGTCAATAATTTCCAGCCGTCCCAATCATCTTCGGCAAGTCCATCTTCAATCGAAATAATGGGATATTTCCGAACCCAATCGGCCCAAAACTCTACCATCTCTTCACTGCTAAGGCTCTTCTTTTCCTTTGCCAAGACATAGCGACCATTCTCGTAAATCTCGGTACTAGCCGGGTCAAGTGCCAAGAAGACCTGCTCACCCGGTTTATAACCCGCTTTCACAATGGCTTCTAAGATAACTTCAATGGCTTCCTCGTTGCTTTTGAGTGAAGGGGCAAAACCGCCCTCATCCCCAATCCCAACACCATAGCCCTTACCTTTGAGAACACTGCGGAGCGAATGATAAATATCGGCTCCCCACTGCAACGCTTCGGCAAAGCTTTCTGCTCCGACAGGCATTACCATAAATTCTTGAAAGTCGGTAGAATTTTCGGCATGTTTACCACCATTCAGAATGTTCATCATCGGAACTGGCAAAGTACGCGCCCCCACGCCTCCTAAATAGCGGTAAAGTGGAATCTGAAGCGCATCCGCAGCAGCGTGGGCTACGGCTAACGAAACGCCCAAAATAGCATTTGCGCCTAAGACCCCCTTATTAGGGGTTCCATCAAACTCAAGCATCAGTTGGTCAATTTCAACCTGTTCCAAAGCATTTAGGCCAATCAATGCCCCAGCGATGGTGCTATTAACGTTGGTAACGGCATTGCGTACTCCCTTGCCGCCGTAGCGACTTTTATCACCATCGCGCAATTCAATGGCTTCGTGCGCCCCAGTACTGGCACCACTAGGAACACAAGCTCGGCCATGGCCGCCGCCGGTTAAAAATATTTCCACCTCTACGGTAGGATTACCACGCGAGTCAAGAATTTCTCGCCCGATCACCTGCTCGATGAAGGTTGACATCTGCACTCTCCTGCTTCCACTCTGGCTAAATAAGTAAATTTAGCAAATTTTTAATTTAAACTACTCTAGTCACGGAACTATAATACACTAAAACTAACCTAAACTCAAACCTTTGAGCTTAAACCCACCACCTTGTAGGAGGGATTTCCAATCCCGATTTCTACACATCCCGGTCTTGTACGAGGGATTTCCAATCCCGATTTCTACACATCCCGGTCTTGTA
>JACAUC010000181.1 GCA_013390945.1 Candidatus Chloroheliaceae bacterium | reverse complement strand
CGACAGAGGCTAGTGGTATTCTTGTAGGAGGGATTTCTAATCCCGACAGAGGCTACCGTAAGCGATAATTAATAACGTTCATAAAGTTAGTTGAGTAGAAAATGTTCAAAAAAGTTCTGATTGCAAACAGAGGAGAAATCGCCCTACGGGTAGTGCGAGCCTGCCGTGAACTAGGAATACCAAGCGTCGTAGCCTATAGCGAAGCGGATCGTGACTCACTAGCGGTGCGTTTTGCAGATGAGGCGATTTGTATAGGTCCTGCCCAAAGTACCAAGAGCTATCTAAGCACTCCCGCGATTATTACTGCCGCCTTGGTCACTGGTTCGGATGGACTTCATCCCGGCTATGGCTTTCTGAGTGAAAACCCTTACGTGGCGGAGATTTGCGAACATGTGGGTATTACCTTTATTGGTCCTCGTCCAGCAGTGATCGAGAAGATGAGCGATAAAACAGTGGCTCGCCGACTGATGAAGGAAGCGGGATTACCTGTTACACCTGGGGCAGATGGTGCTTTGATAAACTTGGATGCGGCTAAAAGAGTAGCCGCCGGGATTGGCTATCCTGTTATGCTTAAAGCCTTGGCTGGTGGTGGGGGACGTGGTATTCGAATTATTGAGAACGAGGATATTTTAGAGACCACCTATCCGCTTGCACGTGCCGAAGCCGAGAAAGCCTTTGCCAGCGGAGATCTCTACCTTGAAAAATATATAGTTAAGCCTCGTCATATTGAGGTGCAAATTCTGGCCGACAATTATGGTAACGTGATTTATCTGGGTGAGCGCGACTGCTCGATTCAGCGGCGCTACCAAAAGATTATGGAGGAAGCACCTGCACCCAACCTCTCCCAAGAGTTACGCGAACGAATCGGTCGGACTGCTGTGCAAGGCGCAAAGTATATCGGCTATACCAATGCCGGAACCATAGAATTCTTGCTTTCGGCTAATGGCGATTTTTACTTTATGGAGATGAATACCCGTATTCAGGTGGAACATGGGGTGACCGAGGAAGTTAGTGGGGTAGACCTCGTAAAATGGCAAATTTTAATCGCGGCTGGAGAAAGCTTGACGCTCACTCAAAAAGACGTTAAAATACAAGGGCATGCAATTGAGTGCCGGGTCAATGCGGAAGATCCAGTTAATAACTTTCGACCTGATGCTGGCAAGGTTAACCTGTTCATACCACCCGGTGGTCCTGGCATAAGAGTGGATACTCATCTCTATAGCGGTTATAGTGTCCCGCCCTACTACGATAGTCTGCTGGCAAAAATAATTGCCAAGGGTAGTACACGTGAAGAGGCTGTGGCACGGCTAGAACGTGCTTTGCATGAGACGGTAGTAAGTGGTGTCAAGACTACTATTCCTTTCCAGCAAAAAATCTTGACCGATAGCGAATATCGTTCCGGTCAGGTCTTTCTGGATTTTGTCGAACGTAAAATGGCGAGTGGTTTAAATCTGTAGGAATCTGATAGTTTTAATCTGGTTCAGCATCTAAAGAGAGACAAGTTTGGCTATAGAATCTGAAAAAAAATTAGGCACAGTGCGAATTGCACGAGGAGTGCTGGTCACAATTGTTAACTCGGCGGCCCTAAGCGTTCCGGGTGTCTTGCGAATGGGAGATACAGTGCGGGTGGATGGTGCAGGGCTAGGACGGATCTTTCATCGCGACGAGAACAGTGGTGTCAGAATTGAGGTGCGCGACGAAAAAGTCCAAGCTGACCTCTACCTTATTGTCAATAAAGATGCTAATATGCTAGAGGTGGGTAAGCAAGTACAGAGCGATGTCTCAAAGGCCATTCGTTTTATGGTAGGTATGCCAGTCGAGCAGGTAAATGTCTACATTCAAAATGTTGAGTAATTTAACCGAAGATGATAGGCCGGAGAATGACGGTAAAAATACTAAAGCTAACCTACGACGGATGGCCCGTAGTATCGCTCTGCAAACTCTATTCGAGAGTGATGCCGTTAGCCATGATCCCGACTCGGTACTGGCCCGTCATCTGGACGACGAGTTAATAACTGAAGAGACCGCCAGTTTTGCCAAACAGTTGGTAACGGGTGTAATAGGCAACCTAGAAGATTTGGACAGCATTATCTCCTCGTCTGCACCAAACTGGCCGATGGAGCAGATGGCTAAAATTGATAAAAATATCCTGCGGCTCGCTATTTTTGAAATATTATTTGATAACGATGTACCTGTAAAAGCCGCCATTAATGAGGCGATTGAATTGGCAAAAAGCTTTGGTAGTGACAGTAGTAGTCGGTTTGTCAATGGCGTACTAGGTACGATTGTAGCCCAGCGATTACGCCGGAATAACAAATTTCCGGCTTAGCCTCTATTCATAGAGGCGGCTTATACTATTTGTATGGTACGTAGATCATCTCTTCCGTGATTGGTCAAAGCAAAAATCAGGCCAACAGCCTAGTTTTTTGTGGCACGAGGAAGGTAATTCCTAAGGAACCATAATTTAAAATCTAGCTATAAATCAACAAAGAGCGAAGGGAGGTGAATTGAGTGGCAGGTGAACAAGATATTTATAATAAGTTGAAGGAAATCATCATTGATCAGCTTGCAGTAGACCCAGATGAGGTAAATATAGATGCTTCTTTTATTGATGATTTGAATGCAGACTCACTCGATCTGGTAGAGCTAATCATGGAAATTGAAGAGAAGTTCGGTATTGAAGTACCCGATGGAGCAGCCGAGAAAATTAAGACTGTCGGAGATGCCGTAAATTATATTCAGGAGCAGCAATAATTCGCTTCTACAACCACGTTATACCATAAAGAACGGACAAGGCTAACAGTAAGGACTAGCTCAGAAAATTATTAAAGCTGAGTAGTCGTTAATTTATTGTTGGATTGTGTCCGTTTTTATTTTTACAAATTGCAAGGGTGTTTGCACTAGCGGCAAAAAAGTTATATGCTATAAAACGGCGATTGATTTAGATGTTACTTTGCAAGGGCTAAGCAGAAAATTTATGGATTTTTTTGGGATAGGTGTACCGGAAATATTGCTCATCATGGTAGTAGCACTGGTTATTTTTGGGCCAGATAAACTACCCGAAATTGCCCGCGAAGCTGGAAAAATGGTGCGGCAGTTTCGTAAGATGACTTCAGAGGCCACCAGCGAAATTCGAAATTTGACCAATGACCTAGACTTGAAAGAGAGCGTTAAAGAATTTAAAAGTGCGGCCTCGGTGGTAACGGAAGAGGTCAAAGGCGTTAAGAGCGAGGTTACTGGTACTCTCCGGGAAGAGTATAAAGCAGGTTACAACGCACTTACCGAGGCCACCCTAGGATCTCCTGCTTACCAAAAAGAACCGGTGGTTACTGCCACTACCCGCGAAGTTACCGAGGCCGAACGCGCTGAGTTTAACCAGCGTAGGTTGGCAGAATTGGAAAAATCCCACGCTGGAAATTCAACTTTGACGGAGGATAGGGTAGAAAGCAACCACATCCCTTCCTCTAGCAATGGTCACGATAACAAAATAGCCGTCAATCAGACTAAACCGCGCATCGCCCGCCGAACGGCCTCCGGTGGTTTACGCCACCGAGAACGAGAATAGTTTCATGGCAATCACCAAGAAAGAGAGACAGACTACTATCGTGGAGATTGAAGGAAGCGAAACGCGGGTTACCACTACCGAGTCTCGTCGTGGGCTACAGCGGCTGAGAAGACGAGACAAAAAACCAAAAAAACCGAAAGAGCAACCAACCGCCGGGCAAATGACTTTCTTTCAACACCTAGGTGAATTGCGTAACCGGATTATCTGGTCGTGCCTTGCTGTCCTAGCTGGGAGTATCATTGGTTTTATCTATAGCCGCGATTTAGTGGGGATTTTCGCTGATTTGGTTAAACCCTATAAATTGATTACCACCAACGTCGTAGATCAATTTACCATCTATATGAACCTAGCGATTTATGTAGGACTTTTGCTTGCTAGTCCAGTGATAGTCTATCAGATTATGGCCTTTTTAGCCCCCGCCCTTGAACCGGAAAGTACTCCCGGTACACCTGAGTATGAACAAGAGCTAAAAACACTTAAATCCATCAGACATAGCCTTTGGTTCTTTATTCCTTTTGTAGCAGTCTCCTTTGCCGCCGGGTTAGCCTTTTCTTATTATCTGGTGATTCCTCAAGCTATCCACTTCCTGAGCAATTTTAGCCAAGAGCAAATCGAACTTCTGCCAGAGGCCCAGAAATTTATAGGACTGGTCACAGGAATACTCTTCTGGAGTGGTGTAACCTTTGAAGTGCCGATTGTCCTCTTCCTACTAGCCAAAATTAAAGTGGTAACTTACAAGCGGCTCATCAAGTGGTGGAAGTGGGCGCTGGTGCTTTCATTGGTGGCGGCGGCCTTTATTACTCCCAGTCCAGATGTCTTTAACCAAGCCGTTATCGCCGTTCCAGTCTTTGGACTCTACTGGTTAGGGGTGTTGTTGGCCCGTTTCGCTTGAGAATAGGAATATCCTATGGAATATGATCCAAATCTAGTAGAGGGGGCAAGGATAGCGCGAGAGTGGGCCTATGCCCCTTATTCTAACTTTAAGGTAGGTGCGGCCCTTAAAACCAAAAGTGGCAAAATCTTCTACGGGGTGAACGTCGAAAATGTCTCCTATGGCCTCACGATTTGCGCTGAACGAAGTGCGGCGGTTACGGCAGTTACGGCGGGTGAACGCGAGTGGGAGGAAATTGCGATAGTGGCTGACACCGAAAAACCTATTACGCCCTGTGGAGCCTGTCGCCAGTTTTTAGCCGAGTTTAACCCAGCCTTAAAGGTGGTGGTAGCCAATACCACCAAAGTTCATTTCACCTGTACCCTGACCGAATTGTTGCCCTACGCCTTTAATCTTGAAACCCTTGAATCCTAAAGCACGTCTATTTTACCGAGGAGTGTGACCGATGGAAATTATATTAAGTATTGTCATCGTTGTATTGCAACTGCTTTTTGTAATTATGTTTATCAGCATGCTAATGTCGTGGATTGATATGGAGCAACGATTCAGCTTTACGCGAGCAATTCGCGGCATCGTCGAACCACTGATTGCTCCAATTCGCTCCGTTATTCCCCCAATTGGTGTCCTCGACCTCTCGTTTTTTGTAGCGATCATCCTGCTTCAGCTTATGATTTCACTGGTCAAAAGCGTCAATCTGGGAGGCTTTTCTTTTTTGCCCTTCTAACTTTACAAAAACAATTGGCACAAACCTAAACTAAGATTGACTCGATCACCTTGATAGCTGTCTCAAGGCGTTGCTGGTGCGAACCGGAGAGAATGACATAGGGTTGGCCTAATGCTTTTAACTCCGTCTCAAAGACGTTGTGCATCCAGTGGCGGATATGTTCGCCGTCGCGAGTACCGTCTTGTACAAAGGGAATGTCTACATCGGTTAGTAGGTAGAGGTCATAGTGGCGGATGGCGGCGATAGTTTCCACTTCTGGGGAACGGGCGTTAAGGTAGCGCAAGTGCCAAATACTTGTGGCAAAGGCATCGGTATCGCAGATCAGCAGACGATTGGCATACCGGGCCGCTTCATCTTCTTGTCGGCACTGTTCGGTAGCAATCTGGACAAATTCAGAGCTAGTCCAAAGGTCGGCATCTGGCCCTTGCAGCTTCTTTTCTGAATATTCTCGCCCATACTCTGGTACCCAGACAGTTTGATAATGTTGAGCTAATGCCTGAGCCATCGTGGTAGTGCCGCTTGATTCGGCCCCGATTACGCAAATTCGCCGGGCATAATAGGCCCGAACGCAGGGTTCGAGAAAGTCCCAACAGGAGAGTGGGCTGTGGCGAATGGCTGTACCGGAACATGGTACCACCTGCCTAGCCTTGTCTACCAATACATGATGGCAACCTAGATAATAGGCGTAGGGATCACCGTAATCTTCGGAGGTAAAGACCACCTCCGGGACATAGCCTAACGACTGGATCGTATATTCGGCCCACGCTTGCGAATCGTCTTCGGGCGGAATATCTTCAATCACCAACACCTCTACGTCCGGGTGAATCTCTTGCAGCCAAGTAGCTCTTAGATCCGCATTAGGAATCTGCCCATCCTTTCGGCAGACAATCACGGTAAGCTGATCTACTTGCGCCCTTCCGGTCTCAATCAAATATTTGTGACCGCGATGCGGTGGGTAAAATTTCCCGATTATCACTCCCCGACTCATCTTTTTAAGCCCCCTGACTGGTGCTAAGGTTAGTTACGGTTGGAGTAATTTTTTGCGAGGTTAGAAGATCCTTGCGCCAACTCCATAATCCGGCCAAGCACATACACAGGAAGAGAAAATAAAGGCCACTGGTCAGATAAAGCCCCTTAGCGGCATACAAGCCTATGTAAATTACATCTGCGGCGATCCAGATGTACCAGTTTTCAATCAGTTTCCGGGTTAACATATATTGGGCGATGAGACTCATCACGGTGGTTAGACCATCTAAGAACGGAGCCGAATCGTTAACCGACTCAAGAAAAAGGGTCATTCCAAAGGTGATACCGATTAACAATAGACCGAGGATTGCCAGCGTTTGGGCCGAGGCTTTGGAGACTGAGAGCCGGGAACTATTATTACCCCCATGTAACCACCTGTACCAGCCCAAGACCTCTAGTACAATATAGACCACCTGCAAACTCATATCGGCGTAAAGTTGGGCTTGCAAGAATAGCACAATAAAGAAGATGTTATTGGCAATGCTGGTCGGCCATGTCCAGATGTTTTGTTTGACCGTCAGCCAGACGCAAAGTGCCCCGGTAATAAAACCAAAAACTTCGGTCAGACTGAGTGGTAAGAATTGTTGCCATGCACCTACTACCAAAACTACGGAGACTAGTGTACCGGGTATTACTTCTATGCGTTTCATTTTAAGTACTCCTTACTAAGTGTAAACTAGACACTAAGGAAAGTATAGCATACTTTTCTCTATTTGGCAACCCTGTTTTTGCGAGTTATGTTTGAGGCTTTGAAGTTGTAAAACTTTTCATCAGGGCCGATTTAGGTTATACTTTAGGTAGCAATCAAACCTAAATCTAAGATATAAGAGGAAGAAAGGAAAAACCTTGCAAAGCTCTTTCTTACTGGCCTCCTTCCGCTACGTTATAATGGATATGGATGGTGTACTATATCGGGCGGATTCTGCTCAGCCTGGCCTTAAAGAGTTTTTTGACTTTTTGGAGCGTACCCAGCTTAAATATTTGCTTATTACCAATAACTCGACCCTTTCGGCAGAGGACTATAGCCAAAAGTTGCTCAGGATGGGCGTAACCGTACCCGCGACTTCGATTGTAACTAGTGGACAAGCTGCCGCTGCCTATGTGCAGAAAGAGGCACCGGAGGGTTGCGGTATTTTTGTGGTGGGTATGAAGTCCTTGCGCGACGCTCTTTTTGAGGATCAACGTTACTACTTTGATGCTAAAAATCCGCGTTTTGTGGTGCAGGGCGGCGATTTTAATCTGGTTTACGATACGGTTAAACGGGCCTGCCTGCTTATTCGGGCGGGGGCTAAATTTATTGCGGCTAATGCTGATCCGGTTTTTCCGACCGAAGAGGGTTTAGTACCGGGCTCCGGTAGTATTGGAGCCTTGCTTCAGGTCAGCAGTGGTCAGGCTCCGTTGGTGATTGGCAAGCCAGAACCAGCCATGTATGAACTAGCCCTAGAAAAATTGGGGGCCGACCGTGAGAAGACCGTGATGATTGGCGATAATCTTTTGACAGACATCGAAGGGGCCAACCGTTTGGGTATTTCTAGTATTCTGACTTTGAGCGGTGTCACTAGTGCCGCAGAATACGAACAAAGCACAATCAAGGCGAATATGGCTTTCAAGGGTTTGCCCGAACTGATAGAGGTATGGGAAGCGGCCTTACTTGAAAGCACTAGCTAAAACTAATCGAGAGGATAGTGGGAGAAGAGATTAAAATGGCGATAGAAAAGCAGGTAATAAAGAGTGATCAAGCTCCAGCGGCAATTGGCCCTTATAGTCAGGCTATTCGGGTTGGTCAACTGGTCTTTTGTTCCGGCCAGATTCCGATTGACCCTGCGACCGGGGAATTGGTTAGCTGGGAGGTGAATGACCAAGTGCGGCAGGTCTTCAAAAATATCAAAGCGGTACTGGCCGCCACCGGGTTGACGCTAAATGAGGTGGTCAAAACGACCGTCTATTTGGCGCATATGAGTGATTTTTCCGAAATGAATGAAATCTATGCCCAAGAATTTGGAGAGAGTCGCCCTGCTCGCAGTACCATCGAGGCCGCTCGCCTACCCAAAGATGCGCTGGTTGAAATTGAGGTGATGGCGATTGCTCGTTGAGATGATACGCTAAAGGGTTACTATGAATCCTAAAACGGAGCCAGTAGATTTTCATTTTGATTACGAAGATGAAACTATTATTGAAGGACGCGGTACAGGCGACTTACGCCCACATGATTTAGCACTAACCCGACTGGAACGTTGTCTGGCGGCTTTTAAGGGGCTACCAAGTGGCGCAGAGGTGTTGGAAGTAGGTTGCGGAGCCGGGCGGCAAGCCCGGACGGTCAAAAAATTGCGGCCAGACTTACAACTCTATGGTTGTGATTTAAGTCAACGTGCTATTACCGAAGCGCGTAGCTATAATGATAACGTGGAGTACAAAATAGCCGATGCCAACCGTTTGCCCTACGAGGATGACCGCTTCGAGGCCGTAATGCTTTTTGATGTGTTGGAACATGTGCCAGAGGTAGAGCGGGTAGTGGGTGAAATCGCGCGGGTGCTGAAAGCGGGAGGGCTTTTTCATGGTTTTATCCCTATTGAAGGACAACCTAGCACCCTCTTTTACCGTCTGAGAAATAGCCCACGTTGGCCTATCGCCCGGTGGAAGCGGGAGCGCATTGGTCATATTCAGCAGTTGACTGATAGCGTGGTGGTTGAAATTTTCCAGCGTAAAGGTTTCTCCGTCCAATCCATGACCTATAGTTTCCATTTGGCGGGACAGCTTCATGATATTGCGGATTATTGGCGGCGGGATCGCTTGGCTGACCCGCAGCTTTCCCGTCAACGAAAGAAGGTGGTGGCTCTGCTTGCCCGTTTGATTTTTTTCCCAACTTGGCGAATAGCTTATTGGGAAGATCGGCTACGGTCTAATTCCAAAGTTGCTACCGGGTTACATCTTACGCTGGTAAAGTTGTAGAACTGATTTTTGAGCAATTTATTGCTCAAAAGTGCTTTAGACTACTGTTTTTTCATTATCTGGCAGTGTATAATGCCTTTTAGCAACTTTCTTTGATGCTGTCATATCATACCTAAATTTGCCATTTGGAAGAGCTATGCTAAGAGTGTGGGGAATCAAACAATATGAGTAGAAGTGTGCCTCCTGCACCTTCATCGCCTGTGGATAAATCTAAGCGAGGACGTAAGGAGATAACTCCACCGCAAGAGGTGGTTGCCAATAGTAATACTAACACTTCCCGACAGGGGCGTTCTACTTTGCGCGGTCATTTGGATCTGCTTGATCCGGTTACGTGGGTAGCCGGGCCGCAGGGTTTTATAAGTGGTGCGCTGGCAACCGGAGCAATTACATTAGATTTGCGGGGTATGGGGTTGTTAGTACTCGGTATTATCCTGACTGGCCCGCTGCTGATTGGTTATAGCCAATCTATCAACGATTTTTTTGATCGCGACTTGGATGCGGTTAATGAACCTACCCGTCCGATTCCAGCAGGTTTAGTAACTTTGCGCGGAGCGATCCTCAATTTCAGCGTGGTGGCACTGTTGTCCTTAGTGGTCTCGATCTTGATTGGGTTTGTTATTGGTAATGGACGGGCGGATAACGGACTGGTACTTTTGGTGATGACTATCTTGGGGTTGGGACTAGGTACGGCTTACAGTGCGCCCCCCTTTGAATTTAAGCGCAACGGTATGAGCGGAGCCTTGTCGGTTGGTTTAGGTTATAACCTAATGACTTGGATGATGGGCAATCTGGCCTTTGCCGAATTAAGGTTAAATATTCTAGTATTAGGGTTGCTCAGTGCCTCAATTGCGGTGGGCCTGATAATTATGAACGACCTGAAATCCATCGAAGGCGACCGGGTGTTGGGCCTACGTACTTTGCCCGTGACGCTGGGGGCACAAGGAGCTTTGCTGGTAGCCTATTTCTTTATTGATGTTTCGCAAGCCGCTTTTGGCGTTTTTATGCTTGTTACTGGACACTATTGGATTGCCGCTCTACAGGCGGTAGGTTTAGTGGTGCAGATTGCGGCGCAACCGGCCCTTAGTCGTAATCCTACGCGCGATCAATTCAAGCGTTATTTGTTGATTGGAAATGGTCCAATTTTACTGGTGGCTCTCCTTTCGGCTTTGAGCTTCGGTTGGAATTGGAGTGCAGGTTGGTGAGGCTCAACAATGCCCTATGCTAAAATAAGTACCGGGCCAGTTTACTATGAACTAAATGGTTCGGCTTATTCCGGGGAACGTCCTTTGGTACTCTTTTTTAACGGCTGGTGTCTCTCGTCCCGTTATTGGGAAGAGACCGTCCGCTATCTGGAAAAAGAGTGGACTTTGCTAAATTACGATGGACGTGGTTTTGGGCGAAGTAGTTCTGATAACCATCCTCTTGAGGATAAAGTTCGGTTTACCATTGAGAGTAGTGCGGATGAAGCGGAAGAGTTGTTGGCATTCGTAATTTCTAAGGCTAAGTCCCAAGAGCAGCGTGATGAGGATGAGGGTGCGAAACGCCAAAAGCACAAGGTTCATGTAGTAGGTCATTCGCTAGGTGCCGTTACGGCGACCCACTTTGCCTCCCGCTTGGAAGCGCAGGGTCTACTCGCCAGCCTAACAATAATAAATAGCGGTAGTTTTGAGCCGAATGTAATGCAAGGTAGTACACTCAGTCTTTTTGTAAGTATTTTTGTACTTACAAAAAATCTGTTTGATTTACCACTCTTACGCAATTCGGTGGTGGGACGCTCTATTAATCAGCCGATTGCTGAACAATATGCACGGGTTATAACCCGTGATTTTGTAGAGGCTGATCGGTGGGCCGCGCTGGAATTATCCCGTTCGTCTTTAACTGTACCTACTTTAAAGCGTTACCGCCGCGAGTTGGAGACGTTAAAGTCGCCTTTGCTACTGATTGTGGGCGATAAAGATGCTACGATTCCTCCTGCTGGTATGTATAATATTAAACGCTTTAAGCCAGCAGCAGACTTAGTTGCTTTTCCCGATTGTGGGCATCTGCCTATGTTAGAGCGAGCCGAGCGTTTTGCCGAAAGCTTGGGAAATCATTTCCGGGTGGCTGAGTCTGAAAAGACGGCTTAGTTTTTCTATCAGGTTCGATAGTTCGGTTCGAAAGGAGTTTTTATGAGCCGGATGCGTCGAGATAACGCTAAAGATGCTGTGGCTAATCAGATCAAAAAAGTAGCAAGGAACCCGATAGCAAAGTTTGGTTATAGGAGCAAGCTAGTTACCGGAAGTGGGGAGAAGATGACTGTGCGTGAAGCCTTACTGGGAACTTTGACCAATAATGAAAAATTGGTAGTATTGGCTTCAGCCTTAGCAACCCACGCACTACCAGACCCTGCTAACAAATTGGCGGAGTTGGCTTGCGAGGTGGCCTCCAACTACCCCGCCCGGTTTTTCGGTTTGGGTGAATTATTGGAAGATCTTGTGCCAACGGTACATCAACTGATTGCTCAGGGGTTGAAACCCTTGGTCTTGATGGGTTCTACCGATTTAGCCCGTAGCTACGCCGGGTTGTCGGCACTTTGCTCCGCGCGGTCTTCGGTGGTTTTCTTAATGGCCTCTGGCCCAGAAGAGAAAGGCACCTGTTCTGGTCAAAGTATCAATGATCTGGCAATTTTGCGAACTTTACTCCCGCTTTCTATCGGAGTACCCAGCAGCCCGGCGGAATTGAAACGACAATTAGCTGTGGCCTTACAAAGCGAAGAGGGTCCTATTGCTCTGCACTATAGTGCGATCATTCCAGAGATGCCCTTGGCAAAACCCACTTTGGCTCCTCTGCCAGGGATAGGCAAGGCCCAAATGTTGCACGAGGGTAAGGGAATGGCAATTGTAGCACTTGGAGCCGCTGTCGGTCCAGCCTTGGCTCTCGCCGACGAGTTGGAGCGGTTAGGTCATCAAGCCGCCGTGATAGATACCAGTTGGCTACGTCCCCTAGACGAACCATTATTGACCGCCATTGCCAATTACTTTTCACGTCTGATAACGCTTGAAACGGGTAAATTGACAGCTGGATTTGGTGCTGCCTTGCTCGAAATGTTGGAGACTAATAATTTGCATATGGTACAAGTTAAGCGTATTAGCTTGGAAGAATATTTAACGCTTGATCCAACAGTAATGCTCGAACGTTTGCTTACCGATGTTAATGGTTTCTTGGAAAAGGCGTGGCAGGAAGAGGGTTTGGTAAGTTCGTCCCTTTTCCACCTACACCCTTCGGAGGCGACTTAATTGGAAACAATTTTCAGGGCTCCTTACTCCTAAGGCAAGGTTCATACCGGCTTTACACTTTAGGATGGTACTCACTGGTGATC
>JACAUC010000180.1 GCA_013390945.1 Candidatus Chloroheliaceae bacterium | reverse complement strand
GCTATCCGCCACAGAGCAACCAACCTGCTCCCGGCTATGGCTATCCACCACAGGGCAATCAACCTGCTCCCGGCTATGGCTATCCGCCACAGAGCAACCAACCTGCTCCCGGCTATGGCTATCCACCACAGGGTAATCAACCTGCTCCCGGCTATGGCTATCCGCCACAGGGTAATCAACCTGCTCCCGGCTATGGCTATCCGCTGCAGGGTAATCAACCTGCTCCCGGCTATGGCTATCCAACCCAAGTGCAGCCACCTTATTATCCGCAGCAGGGCAGAGTCATAATGAATGCCGAGCGGAGTGGACCAAGTATGCTGATTAGATCCATATGGTTTATCTTTATTGGCAGTTGGCTGGGCTTCTTCTGGCTCTCGGTGGGCTATAGTATTTGTTTAACTGTTCTCGGTCTACCACTAGGACTAGTGATGCTCAACCGCTTACCGGCCGTAATGACCTTGCGCCCCCGACAACAGGAAGTCATTTACCAGATGGTAGGTAATGGCACTATGGTTAGTGTGGGCAATGCTAGGCAACAAAGCATGTTGGTACGCACCCTTTATTTCATCTTTGTGGGCTGGTGGCTTGGTTTTATCTGGAGTTACGTCGCTTATGCCCTTTGCCTGATAATTCTCGGATTACCCCTCGGTCTGATGATGCTCAATAGACTACCGGCGGTACTAACCCTCCGCAAATAATAGGAGAGTATGACTGACCTAATAGGTATTAGGTCAGTCATACTCTTTGAAAAATTAGATGAATGATTTGAACCTAGTACCTTTGTCTAAAGAAAAATAGTACTTTTTACCCCCCCCCCCACATTGCATTTTTAAGAAATATTCTATATAATTTTATTTGTATTATCTCTATTGTACTCGGCTTATCTTATCAATACATAGGGGTAAATGGTTTTACAGCCCCTAAAGTGTGTCCCTAAAATATGAAAATTTAATACAATGTTTGAGTTTACAGCTTATGATGAGGAGTAAATATGTCTCAACTTGATAAAACCTTTGACGAGATCAAAACTTTAAGCGAAAAAGGTCAGGTAGCCGAAGCAGAGCGCATATTGGATAAGCTGGTAAAAACAGTGACAACCAAGCCTGATTTACTAGTCGAACACTCTATGGAAAAGATAACCCAAAATCCTGAATTTGCGAGCGAAAATGTTCCTTTCTTGTTTTTGAGTCTTGCTGCCTCACTCTACAATAAGCTGGGCGTAGCCTATAAACGCCTTTATGAGACAAAATCACGTGGTATAACACTTGACCATTCTTCTAGGTGCTTTCAAAAAGCATTGGATCTGGCAAATCAAACCCTCGATAACGGCAATATGGCTGTAGCCCTATTTGGATTGGGTGAGGTGGAATTTTTAAAAGCCACCGAAACCACAACCCCCGAAGCATTACTGGAACAATGTCTTATCCACATGCAGAAGTCTCTTCAATTTAGCCCACAGGATAGTACACCGGCAGTCAGTAAGCTCAAGGACTCTGCCAGAGTATATCTCAAAATGATAGAGGAACTTGCTCTCCGAGTGAGTAGAAAACCGGCAGTACCTAAGAAAACTCAAGAAGATGCCAAAAGAATCTTAAGACTCTTGCAGGAACCTCCTCCTGAGTTACAGGCCCAACCGTCTGCGCCGCAAAGTAAAGCCGCTTTGCCTCCCTTGCCCCCAAATACGTCTGCTGTACCTCCTGCACCGAGGGCTACACCTGCCGCCCCTCTATCAGACGCAGATTCAGCTAACAATTTATATGACTCCTCCGACCACGCCATAACATTGAGCGATCAAGGGCTTTTGCTTGAAGACCTAGGCGAGATGGAACAAGCTTTGGAGTGTTTTGACCAGGCTTTGCGGCTTGATCCATCTTATGCCGTGGCTTGGAATCGCAAAGGTCAGGTTCTGGATAAGTTAGGACGGTACAACGAGGCGTTGTCTTGCTATGACCAAGCTCTAAAACTTGATCCGAATATAAACGGAGCGTGGAATAATAAAGGTGCTGACCTTTTTGACTTAGGACGTTTGGAAGAAGCACTCTATTGCTACGAGCAGGCTTTTAAAATCGCGCCCAATGCTATGGCTTGGATGAATAAGGGTAATTGTCTGAAGCATTTAGGTCGTCTGCCGGAGTCTCTTAATTGTTATGTCAAAGCCATAGAGCTTGAGCCTAATAACGCTCTTGTATGGTACAACCGGGGTCTGGCTTTGAACGAGGCAGGCGAGATTACTCAGGCTCTAACCTCTTTTAAGAAAGCGATTGAGCTTAATCCAAACTATGCCGACGCTTATAGCGACTTGGGCCTCTGTTACTTCCAGATGGAGGAGCTTTCACAGGCTCTTAAATACTTTGAGAAAGCTACCAAACTCGATCCCAACCATTCTAAAGCTTGGTCTAACTTGGGTTTGGTCTATCGTCGGCAAAACAACCTAGAAGAGGCGATTCGTTGCCAAACCAAAGCGGTAGAATGTGATCCACAAAACCACTTAGCTTGGGCTAACAAAGCTTTTGCAGAAAGGCTTTTGGGCCGAAAAAAAGATGAAATTCACTCCCTTCAGCAATTTTTAGCTCTCGCACCACCAGCAGAGGCCGTTCGCATTCAGCAGGCCCACGCCCGGCTAAGGGAGTTGGGGGCAAAAGAGCAACCTCCGACAACCACTAGCAGTAAGCCACTTCCTGCCAATCCACCTCCGACTACTAAAGGCGAGCTATCAGGAAAAGGGCTATTTATAGGATTTATTGTCCTTGCCTTGATTCTATTCGGTGGCTGGCTCGTTTTTACCTCTGCCCGACCTGCCGCCAACACCGTACCGATTCCCATAAACCCACCCACATCCACAGCTTTACCCATTACTGGTACGCCAGTTGCGCCAAAAGCCACTCCTACCGGAACGGCTCAAAATGACGCACCCAACTTGGCTTATCCCGACGCACGTGAAGTAAAATTAACCGATGCTACTTATGCCCAACTCTTGACTAGTTTCGTCAACACCTCGGAAGATATGGTGGTCGGTAAGTTTAGCCCCACTAAATTCGAGAGTTATCTTTCTCAGGATAGCACAGACAAGTTGGAAGAGTTTTTCAAAAAGACTTTGGAAGGGTCTGGTTGGCAGCAATATAGTCGTAATGGCTTTAGCACAGTGGCCTTTCTAGTCTACCAAAAGAACGGCACCAAGCTAGTCGTTCAGCTTAGTACTCTGCCAAGTAATGAGGGCTTACCTTCGGAATTTAACCCAGTTTACAAACAAGGTGACCAACTGATTCTTATCGTGCAGGGAACTGCTTTTTTGCCGCAGCCTACCTCAGCTTCTATTTCAGATAGACCTGCCATAACAACCAACACTGTACCAATTACGGCTCTTTCGGCCAAATCGGTGAAGCTAAACTATTCCTTACCGGGTCATACCGCTGGTGTAGCTACGGTAGCCTTCAGCCCGGATGGAAAGATATTCGCCTCTGGTAGTGACGACAAGACGGTCAAGCTCTGGGAGGTAAGCACGGGCAAATTACTCAACACCCTCACCGAACACACCAACGCGGTCAATTCAGTTGCCTTTAGCCCGGATGGAAAGATTTTGGCTTCCGGTAGTTATGACAAAACGATCAAGCTCTGGGAGGTAAGCACGGGCAGATTACTCAATACCCTCATCGGACACTCTGATACGGTCATTCCGGTGGTCTTCAGCCCGGACGGTAAAACCATAGCCTCTGGTAGTGCCGATAAGAATATCAAGTTGTGGGAGGTCTCCTCTGGTAAGTTACTCAACACTTTCACAGGCCACTCCGGTAGTGTCTTGGCGATAGCGTTTAGCCCAAGTGGTAAAACCCTAGCTTCTGGTAGCGGGGACGGAACTATGAAACTGTGGAATATGGTTACTAGCAAATTTCTTATCACGCTTACCGGACACTCCACCAATGTCGAGGCGGTAGGGTTCAGCCCAGATGGTAAAACCATAGCCTCTGGTAGTGCCGATAAGAGTATCAAGCTGTGGGAGTTAAGCACGGGCAAATTACTTAACACCCTTAGCGAACACTCAAACCTTGTCCATTCGGTAGCGTTTAGCCTTGATAGTAAAACTTTGGCTTCCGCTAGTTGGGACGGAACCATAAAACTGTGGGATGTTAGGACCGGATCACCAATTTTTAGCACCGACATTCAACAAAGCGGTTATATTTTTACGATAGTCTTTTCGTCAGATGGTAAACACATGGTCAGTAGTCATAAGGATGGTTCGGTCAAGCTGTGGAATGTGCTGCCTTAGTAAGATTCTGTATATCTTCTCAATACGTAGGGGGTTATTGCATAAACCATCCCTAGATTAGGCTTATGCTGTATGTCTTCTCAAAAGGATCAATTTGAAAAAGGAGTAATTATGTCTCAACCTCAAATGAGAGTAAAAGCGTACAAAGTGGATGACAACCGCACGGTCGCTTGCCTGAATTGGAGTCCTAACGGACAAACCCTTGCCATTGGGTACCGCTATGACACCGTAAGCTTCTGGCATATAGAGCAGGGGGTTACTCTGAAGGAGACTTTGAAAATTTCTACGGGAGACGTAACGAGGTGCATGGCTTTTAGCCCGAATGGAAAAATCCTAGCGAGAGGAGGTACTGATAAGACGGTACAACTCTGGGACGTTGCCCTTAGCAAAAAGTTAGCGGAATTGGATAAACCCATCGGAGTAAAAGCCAAAAACTTTGGCCCTTATACCCCATTAGGCTTTATCAGGGCTTTTGCTTTTAGTCCTGATGGACAAACCCTAGCTTTCAACGTGGTTTCTGGACTTTACCTCTGGTCGCTTGGGGATGGCAAGCTAGTCCGTCTAGGAGACGACATCGCAAAATTTAATAATTTGACCTACCATCCTAATGGAGAGCTTCTTACTAGATTTGGAAACTCAGAAGCGGAATTTTGGGATGTGAATAGCCAAAGTTTAAGGGGTACGGTGGCAACAGGCGCGGATCGTGGAGCATGGAGTCCAGATGGACAACTTCTCGCCACTACAGAAGGAAAACTCTTGAAAATAGCCGTAGAAAAAGGTGGCTGGTTCAAAGGCCAAAAGTTAACAGGCAGTGTAGTACGAGCTATCGAGAATCAAAGTTGTGACAGCATTTTATGGAATCCGAAAAGAGAGCTGCTGGCAACTGCTGGGGACGAGGTAAAGCTTTGGAACGCAACCGATGGTAGATTATTGACCACTTTACAGGATTATGAACGCCCAAGTCTTCAGGAAGGCGATGCACTATCTTGGAGTCCTGATGGGAAAAAACTTGTAGGTGGTAGCCAAGGCTGTTTAATGGTCTGGTCAATAGATTAAATCTCCCCTGCGCCAAAAGCAACTACGACTCAAGGGAAGGTTAACGAACCAAGTTGGAAAACAAAATGTAGCGTTAAAATCATTACGGAGCAAGGACAAACTATTATGAGTGCTATCTTCAACCTAATTTTGGCAGTGAGTTTAGTCTACGGATTAATTGATGGGGTCAGGACTGGCTTTTTGACCTCTGTGATTATCCTAGCCGATTGGTGTGTTAGTATCTACATTGCGGGTCTATTTTACAAGCCACTCTCCGACCTTTTGACCTCCTTCCTTTTCAAGGAGTGGCGAGAGTTTCTAAACTTCATGGCTTTCACCATCATTTTCACTATTCCTTTTGGGGTAATCACCCAATTGACCAATGTAGTAGGAGGCCCGCAGGGAAATTTACCTTATTGGCAGCCACATGCACCGCTAAGCCGCTTGGGGGGAGCTTTCTTAGGCATAATCTCGGCAGCTATAGGAAATGGCCTCACGGTGATGTGGCTATCCGTATTTCATTGGGATTGGTTGGATGAACTTATTAAGGATGCCGCTTTAGTTAAGCCTTGTATGGATTTGGTACAGTCTTTGGCCTTCTTATTACCAACAGAATTGCGCTGGTGGACTCAGATTTAAGCTTTTATAATTACACTATATAAATGGAAGCCGTAAAAGTTGTCACGAACCTGACCGGAAATTTATTTCCGGTCAGTCTAATTCTGAGTACCTTTTTAGCCTACCTCAAGTTACCGCTCTCAAAAGCTTTACCGAAGGCGTGGTAATCGCTTTTTACTTGGGCGGAGTAGTGTTGGGCGTAAGTTAGCATTTCTTCTGACCAAGTGGAGGCTTGAGCAAAGGCGATCAGGTCATCGGCGATGGCACTTCCTTGGCGACCTCCGCTACGTAATTGGTTCCAAGCGGTTATTTGGGCCATTGTCTTGATTAGTTTTTGTAAGCGACTTAGCCGTCCATTGTTTTGGGCTAGGTTTATCCGATCCTCGGTGGGCTGTAACTCGCGCAGGTGGTAGGCTTGACCCTCTATCTCTAGGGTAGAACGTAAAGCGGGAGGAGTACCCTGCATCCGCGCTTGAATGGAGACTACTCTTTCGGCCTCATTCGCCCATTTTGGTTGGGGCCATTTTAGATAGGGCTGCAAAGAAGAGGCGAATTGAGCCTTGAGATCAAGGACGTAATTTCGGTGGGGCGAGCCTCTTCCCTCTACCAACAAGACATAACGCTCTATTCCCAAAGAACCAGTACCAGCAATCCGGTGGGCCACATCTAGCAATTTGAAGAAGCCGGGATCAGGTTGGGTAGCACTCCAAGCCTTCAGCGCGGTTTTGATTCTAGTCCGTTCCTCTGGAGTAACCGGGCGGGTGCGTTTAGGGTCAAGTTGAAGCTTGCGCCCGGTTCGGGTCAAGGTGGTACGACCATCCAAGAAGGCACGACGGGAGCGTTCTTTCAGGCTCGTTAGCAACTCTTTTACCAGACCTGTAGCCGTGTCGCGCTCCACCATCCGGGTTTGACCACGTGCTAGGGTAACGCGATAAGTCTCCAGTCCCTCCCGGCACAAGGCTAAACTTTCGGCTTCGCTCACCTCCAGCGCAGTGGCTCCGACTAAGAGGCTAGTGAGAAAACGGGCCACTTCCCAAATGCAAGGAGCCAAGGCCGCTTCGTCAAAGTCATTCATATCAAAGTAGACTAGCCGATTGTCGCCCTTGTAGCTACCAAAATTTTCGAGGTGTAAATCGCCACAAATCCAGACCGGGGGTGCTTCATTTAGGGGTGTTTCGGTAGGCCAATCCTCGTAAAAGAGGTGGCACGTGCCACGAAAGAAGGTAAACGCATCTTTGGACATGCTGCGATACTTGAGTTGTAGTAACTCTGGCGAACGCCCCCGGTTGAAGGCTTGAATCCGTTCCACTACCTCTAATTTTTGTGAGACCATCTTCTTGTCCAGACCACCATCAACCGGATAAGCAGATCCGGGCTAAAAACCAAAACCTGTGTCATCCCAAAATTTGACGTGGGAATAACACAGGTTTTAGTTTCGCTACTATTAGCTGGAGAAACCAGTGCCGCTAATAAGGCGAATAATGTCACCTAGCGAGATTATAACCATCAAGCTCAATAGGGCCACCATGCCTACAAGATGAACCAAGCCCTCTTTTTCGGGCGGCACACGCTTGCCTCTGGTTAGCATCTCGATCAGGACGAAGATTAAGCGGCCACCATCTAGGGCGGGCAACGGCAAAATGTTCATTACCCCCAAGTTGACCGATAAGAGCGCCGTCAGGGTCACGAGCGTAATTAGCCCACCATTATCCACCACCTGACCTGTAATCTGGGCCATGCCCACTGGTCCAGCCAAGCTACTCACAGGCACCGAGCCGTTGAAGATAGCATTGAAGCTACGGGGAATCAGGGTGACAGCGTTCCAAGTTTGGTAAGAGGCATCGTTGACCATTCCAAAGAGGTCAAAACTCTCGTGAACAAAGAGATTTTTGGTAAAGACTCCCACCGTACTCAAGCGAGGCGAGCGATTGGCAACGCTTGGGTCGCTGCTCAGGTTGGCGGTGATAAAGACTTTGCCCGGCACCTCGTCACCATTCGGATCAATTTCGGTGTAGTTGATCTGAACCTTGCGGCCTTGGTTGGCCTGCATAAAAGCGTCGTACTCTTTAGAGTTGTAAATGGTGGTAAAGTTGCTGCCACCATCAAGGCCAATGTTTTTGATGAGTGCGCCACCGGGCAATCCCGCCTTCTCCGCATCCGAGCCTTTATAAATAATATCTACATAGGAGCGTAGCGTGACAGTCTGTACCAGTTGTTGCCCATTGCGAAGGAGCGTCACGGCAACGGAGTCTTTATCCGAATTTTCGATATATTTTTTCAAAAAGGCGTTATTGACGATAGGCAAACCATCTACCGCCGTCAGTTGATCTCCTTCTTGGAAGCCAAGATTAAAGCCAAGTTTGGGATCCGGTTTGGCAGCGACTATATCCTGCCCGGTAACCAAATAGCCCAATTTAATACCCAACGCCCCTTCACCTTCGGGCGGTTTTAAGCGGGGTTTAATCGTCAGGTCTACCCGCTGACCTTTGCGCTCCATTATAAAGTGAATCGGTTCGGCTTTGTTTAGGGTAGTTTCGATAGAAACATCTCTGGTGCTTTGAATCTTTTTATCACCAACATAGAGAAAAATATCGCCGATTTCCATGCCATAGGTCGCCGCCGGAGAATTGGGGACTACATCCACTACCGCCACATTTCCCTTTGGCACATCCCGTCCTCCGACGGCTAGGATCAGATAGAGTACAAAGGCCAATATCATGTTCATCAAAGGCCCGGCAATCAGCACAATCGCCCGTTGCCAAGTGGGTTTAGTGCCAAAGGCGTTTGGATCGTTGCTATCTCCGTTCTCACCTTCGATTCGTACAAAACCACCGATAGGCAACGCATTGATAGACCACTCCATGCCGTCTTTGGTCTTTTTAGACCAAACCTTGGGGGGGAAGCCAATCCCAAACTCGTGAACCTTCATCCCAAAGAGCCGCGCAGTCAAAAAATGGCCCATCTCGTGAATTACGACCATCACCAGCAGGACGGGTATAAACCAGAGCCAACTCATAATAAAATACCTCTTAATGTGATTGATAAGTGCTTGGCGGTTCAACCAGCCGATTGAACCGTCAATTTACTACTTGTTACCGTAGGGCTAGTTCATGGCTGGCAATTTCTTCAGCCGTCTGCCGCGCCCAAGCATCGGTGGCGGCAATGTCCTCTAGGCTTGGGTGGGCGATGACATCGTGCCGATTTAGCACCCGCTCCACCAGTTCAGAAATACCTAGATAACTGATGCGCCGTTGGTGAAAGAAACTCACCGCCTCTTCGTCGGCGGCGGCTAACACGGTTGGATAAGTACCGCCCTTCCGTCCAGCTTCATAGGCCAATCGCAGAGCCGGAAAGCGTTCCAAGTCCGGCATTTCAAAGTGCAATTCTCGCAAGGTGGTAAAATCTAAGCGCGGGTAATTATTCTCTAAACGTTCTGGGTACCCGATAGCGCACTGGATTGGTACTCGCATATTGGGTGTACCAAGTTGGGCTTTGATCGAACCGTCTACAAACTCCACCATGCTATGAATGATACTCTCGCGGTGTACCACTACATCTACTTTATCGTAGGGTAGGCCAAAGAGCCAGTGGGCCTCGATTACTTCTAACCCCTTATTAAAGAGGGTGGCGGAGTCAATGGTAATTTTTGGCCCCATGTCCCAATTGGGATGTTTCATGGCCTGCTCCACCGTCACGTCGCGCATCTGCTCTTTGGTAAAAGAGCGGAAAGGACCACCGGAAGCGGTTAGAATCAACCTTCTTACTTTAGGATTTTCGACACCCCAGTTTTCCTCGCCTTCACTGGAAACTCGGCTTTCACCCCACAGACTTTGCCAAATCGCGCTATGTTCGCTATCTATCGGGCGCAATTGAGTATGGGCTTGCCGGGCCGCTTCTGTCACCATTTCGCCCGCCATTACCAACACTTCTTTGTTGGCGAGGGCCACTTCTTTGCCCGTTTTGAGGGCCGCTAGGGTAGGGGCAAAGCCATGCTGTCCACTGGTTGCCACCACCACCACATCGGCCTCCGGGTCTGAAGCCAATTCTACCAGTCCACTCGCGCCAATATGAAAGGTAGGTTTATAATCGAGTTGGGCCGCTTCCAGACGATCCTGCAACTCTTTAAGACTACTCTCCTGAGAAAGACAGATATGGCGAGGCTTAAACCGAACGACCTGCTCGGCCATCAGTGCGCCTCGACCACCTGCCGCCAGCGATACAATTTCAAAGTCACTTGGGTGATCTGCCACTACATCCAGTGTTTGTTGCCCAATAGATCCGGTGCTGCCCAATAAGGCGATCCGTTTGGTCATAAATTAACTCTTGCTCCTCCCTGCTAAATCATCTCTCTCTACTATGTCGAAATTTTTGCCATTATCCTGACAATTATAACAGACAGGTGCAAACCCACATGCGTTTCACCTCACATATATACGTACAACTTGAATAAACGTTTCAGGGTGCAAGCGGGTTTCCTTGACACTAGCCCGATAGAAAGCCATCTTTAAGCTCAAAGTGAGCGACATTTTCGACTTTCCCTAGGAAGAAGAAATAGAGGTAGTGGTAGTAACTGTTGAGTAAGAAGTATAATCTATAAGTTTTTAGGATGAAAAATTCCTTGATTTTATTTCTTTATTAAAAGCTGATATAATTGCCTCTTCAAAATTCATAGGGTTAGCTAAATATTTATCAAACTGGTAAATGTTATCTTGGTTTAGATGAAGCTGACCTTCTCCTATATTTCCCCGATGCTGACCTTTAGAATAAAATAGATTATTTTCCACTTCAAAGGATGGAATAACCCAATATTTGATAACATCTCTCCAAACAGCGATCCAAACAAAAACATCACAACAAGCTGGTTTAATTTGCTGGAAATTCATATCAAAAGGTTTTGAGGAATTTGAAGATAAAGCTTTTAGATAGAGAGGCTTATCTGTTTGAAATTCAACGGCACGTGAAGCTTTTACTTCAATCCGAATTGATGGTGGTAAGAAAAAATCGTATTGACCCGAATATTTAGAATCACTTCGCTTGTTGAGACTTTGTAACGTGGAAACTAAATCTTTCAAGTGTTTCTGCGCCCATACCTCGCCAAATCCTCTTGGGGCACTTATTTCAAATAGATATAAATATTTATTACGCGAGAGATATTCCGTTCTCATGTCCTCATATTCTTCAAGTGTTAGTTTATTAAGCGCAATAAGATGAACTATTATATGTTCTATATTGTTAAAAGGATAAACTGAGTTTTGCCTGAGTAAAGCAGCTTGAATTTCAGTGGCATTCTCTAAACTAGAAAGTAGCGTATCTAATTGCTGTTTTAATTTATCCACAATAAACTCACTTTAGAATAAGGTTAACTGAGACTGGCTTGTTAGTTCCTTTTCGGTCTTATGAGGAATTTCCTCAGAATCACCCATTAGCTCGCTCAGCTTAGGATCTAAAAGCATCTCTTTTTCAAAGGGATTGCTATCTTGCCATCCAGTCTTACCAGTTTGGCGGAAATATTCAATTCGGCGGATGGCTATTTCACAATAAATTGGATCATAATCCATCGTGTAACATTTTCGCCCAAGTATTTCTGACGCTAAAAGCGTTGAGCCAGAATGACAGAAGAAATCAATTACAATCTCGTTTTCGGCGGAACTAGCCCGAATAATCCGCTCACAACTTTTAAGCGGTTTCTGAGCATAGCAGCCATTTATATTTTCTTCCATCCGATAAAAGACCTGCTGAATATCCACCCACACATTCCCGGCTCGAATGTTTTCTGACTTACTGCGCTCAAAATTTTCGGTAACTTTGCCATTTACCTCTTTGTAATAACCCCGTAGAATCTTTGGTATATCGGTATATTCCGCTTCAATATTAAATAGGGGTTGACCTTTTACATAATACAAAAGTTCTTGCCTAACTGCCATCCAGTTCTTTTGAGTTCCATAGCCCCGTTGATTTCTCATGGTGATAAAACTTCTGGATTTGAAGAGAGTATTACGCATCATAATCATAAAATCGGGTAGTGGCTCAAATCCATTGTTTTGGTCAGCCCCCAGCCAGACATAAAAGGAACTATCCTTGGACAAAGCCCAAAAACTATTTTCTACCCACGCTTTACACCAACTAATAAATTCGGTCAGTTCTTTTTGCTCAAAGGCTATTAAATTATAGGGGGGATCTTGGATAGCCAGCGTAGCTTTGTCTGTAAGCATCAATTTTTGGACATCGGCTAGATTAGAGGAGTCAAGACAACCAATTCTATGCCTTCCTAAAGGATCATGCCAGATTTCCCCTTCTTTGATTCTACAATATTTAAGTAAATAATTGTGTAATTCTGGATGTTTATCCAGTCTAGGTATAGGAAGATTTTTCATCGAAATTTCTCCGGTAATTTAGAAATTGATTGTAACTTGTTTAGAGTTTGTACCGCTTGCCTTTAAGCACCTATATAATACCATATTTTGCTTTCTAATGTTTTTTCGGTATATCTACGGGTTTCCTTGACACTAGCCCACTAGCAAGCCATAACTGAGCCTCAAATCAGGATTAGAAGCCAAATCAGGATTAGAAGCCAAATCAGGATTAGAAGCCAAATCAGGATTAGAAGCC
>JACAUC010000179.1 GCA_013390945.1 Candidatus Chloroheliaceae bacterium | reverse complement strand
AGTGGGATAGCCTTGCCCTTGTGGTGGAGTTGGCACAGTAGGATAACCCTGCGGCGGAGTGGGATAGCCTTGCCCTTGTGGTGGAGTTGGCACAGTAGGATAACCCTGCGGCGGAGTGGGATAGCCTTGCCCTTGTGGTGGATTGGATAACCCTGCGCTAGGTGGCGGAGTTGGCACAGCAGGATAGCCACTGGTCGGTGGTATCCCGTAGCCAGGAGCCTGCGGTTGTGTCATCTGTGGTGTACCATAATAATAGTAATTGTAGGGTGGTGGCTGAAGTGGTTGCTGCGGTTGAGGTGGTAGCACATCTTTGTAAGGTTGGGAAGCACTGCTACTTCTTCGACCACCGGGTAGCCGCCGCGAACGAGAGCGCGAGTCGTTGCTGGAAGGCGGTTGTGGCTGCGGTACTTGGGTTGGATAGTAGTTGGGTTGTACTGGTGGTGGGTAGTAGCCGGGCTGCTGATAATAAGCCGCATAAGGGTCTAGTGGTTGGGAGGTGACTAAGAGGAGGCGATAGGGTACAAACTCGTCACAAACCTGCTGCAACACATTTGCCACATAATCCGGCCCAATCACCACCACCCGCCGTCCGCGTAGCTTAGCAAGGCGTACTACAGGCATCATATCTTTATCGCCCGTGACTAGTACGTAAGTACCCACTTGGGGTAGCAGGTGAAGGAAGTCAATACAATCGGTGACCATTACCGGATCGGCTAAGCTCTTGCCTTTGCCAGTTTGTCCGCCTAGATCCCGGTCAGAATGGAATACGGGAGCATAGATGGGTTCAACTCCGGCTTTATAAACTTCTAAGCGGTCAATCATAACTGACCATTCGGCGTAAGCACGTGCAATGACCACAGTACCGTATTGTTGGGCTTTCTGAACAATGACCTCAATATTGGGGCGATTTGCACCCCGGTCAGCGTAGTTGCTGATGACAAGATTATCCCAATCAATAAAGAGTGCCACTTGATCTTGATCGGGGTCATTTCCCCGACTATTGAAATAGGGATTGTAAGGGTGAGTTGGCATAAATTTCCAGTGTCCTTTCAAAGCGAAATCGCTCCGAGCTATTAGTATAAATAAAGAAGCTGAAATCGCGAAACTTGACTTGACCCTCGCCTCCGAATTGACCTATACTTCTTTTTTCTAGGCGGTAAGACCTGTTGTAGTAGGGGTGGTTTAAGGGCTGTGGTTGAAGCACCTCGAAAGTGATTAACCCCTTCACTACAAAGACTACAAAGAAAAGTTTGGTCGTAGCGCGAGTAAAACTCGTTCCTACAAGAGGAGAGGATTTTAAAAATTGGCTAATTCTAGTTCTAAGGCCGATGCGCCCCGCAAAGATGGACGCTTGCCCACTCAGTTGCGCGAAGTGCGTATTACGCCACACTACACTGAATGGGCTGAAGGTTCGGCCCTTATCGAAGTTGGTAAGACCCGCGTTTTGTGTAATGCGACGGTAGATGAGAAATTGCCGCCCTTTCGGGTCGGTAAAGGTTTGGGTTGGTTGACCGCCGAATACTCCATGTTGCCCCGTGCGACACATACCCGCACCCCGCGTGAAGCGGTGGCGGGAAAGATTGGAGGGCGCACTCACGAGATTCAACGCCTGATTGGGCGTAGCCTGCGGAGTGTGGTAGACATGGTGAAACTGGGTGAGCGTCAAATTTTGATTGACTGCGACGTGCTGCAAGCTGATGGTGGTACTCGCACTGCCGCCATCACTGGCGGTTATGTGGCCTTGGCTTTGGCCTGCAAAAGCTTGCAACAGAAAAAGATGCTTACTCGGTGGCCGCTCATTTCGCCCCTTGCCGCCATCAGTGTTGGTATGGTTGGTGGGCGGCACGTACTTGATCTCAACTATGAGGAAGACAGCCGGGCGGCGGTTGACTTCAACGTGGTGATGCTGGGTACGGGCGAACTGGTGGAGGTGCAAGGTACAGCGGAAGGGAACCCCTTCAACCGGGAGGATCTCAATGCTTTGCTTGACCTCGCCGAAAAGGGGCTTAAAGAGTTGTTTGCCATTCAGGAAGAGCTTCTCAATAAAGCCTGATTTATCAGACTTGGTGAGGGTATCAGAGCAACACGCCAGCAACTTTCACACTTCCTCCGCCATTGCGAGCAGACTCTTCATTAAAGCATCGGTATCTTCCGAACGACCAACGGTAACACGAAGATGATTGGGCAAGTCGGGGCGATTGAGGTATTTGATAAAAATACCTTGCCGCTCCAACTGCTTTTTGATACCAAAAGCATTGCCGCGCACGACTTGGCAGAGAATAAAGTTAGCCTGAGAGGGATAGGGTTGCAGAAAGTTTAATTTTCTTAATTGCCGAAAAAGACGGCCACGTTCATTGCGAATCCAGCTAATAGTCGTCTCGTAATGACGCTTATCATCTAGCGTTGCTTTGGCAGCAAGTTCTTGAGCTACATTCAAATTATATGCTGCCCGCATTTTCCACAGGTGTTTCATAATCTCCTGGGGAAAGAAGCCGTATCCAATCCTCATTCCAGCCAGCCCCGCCCAATGGCTAAAGCTGCGTAATACAATTAAATTATCAAACTCGGCTACCAAGTTGGCAACCGTACCTCCTGCAAATTCGTAGAAACTTTCATCTACGACTACAATTGTGCGACTTTTCAGGAGCTTTACGAGATCCGTTGATAAGGTAACATTGCCAGTTGGGTTATTAGGTGAACCAAAAATGATTATTTTGGTGTGTTCAGTTACCTTCTGCAAAATAGTGTCTATTTGCAATTCGAAGGTCTGTGGGTGGCGTACTACCGACACGATTCTTGCTCCTGCTAATTTAGCATAGAAGCTATAGAATTGAGCGGTGGGCGGACAAATTATAACTTCATCGTCCGGCCTCACAAAAACACGCATAATCAGATCAACTAGTTCGGTCACTCCGTTAGCCAGAAAGATTCTTTCTTTCTTAACCCCACTGTAATTTTCTAACTGCTTTCGCAGGCCAGTTTGCAGTGGGTCGGGGTAAATATGATAGAGGTCGTAGCTGGCTAAAAATTCCTGCACCTGTACCGAACAACCGTAGGGGTTTTCGTTAGCGTCCAGTTTAATGATCTCTTCCGGCTCCAGCCCCAATCGTTGGCTGGCTACGCTTAGCGAATCCCCAGGCAAATGGCTCTCTAATTCTAAAATCTCGGGCCGTACCAATGCCTCTATGTCGGTCTCAAAAGGCAAAGTCTCGACTGCTCCTCTGCTTTGCTCGTGCTTTACTCTGGTCTCTTCTTGGTCTTAACCAGTCCTTTTATTTAGTCTGTCTCTAGTCTTCTTTTTCCATAAAACCGCGAGCCGTGACTCTAAACTTTCGTACCGGCCTCGCTATCATAGTCATTATACACTTTATTTAATATGTCAACAAGTAGTTCCGAACTGGCTTTTTTCCTGCTTTACGCTCCCTACCTTTCAAATAAGCCTACAGGAGGGGTTTCCAAGTTGGTTGACCGCCCGATTTGAGGCTGGGAATAGAACCTCCCCTTACGGTTTTATTAAGGTATTGGGTTTACGTTTAGAGTCTAAAGCAATCTCTTTTTATATGTAGCCCAATTTATGCTACAATGTTTCCAGTTACTTTTAATAAAAGAAGACCAAAAAGGCAGCTTCTCAGAAGTGGAAAGGAAACGGGGCATACATACATGAAAGCAGAGATTCTTTCCATTGGCACAGAATTATTACTGGGCCAGATTACGGATACCAATGCAGCATGGTTGGCCGAGCAGTTACCCACACTAGGTATTGACCTTTTTTTTATTTCGCAGGTAGGTGATAATCGTAGCCGCCTGACCGAGGTGTTACGCACCGCTTGGAACCGCTCCGACTTGATAATCTGCACGGGGGGGCTGGGGCCAACCGAAGATGACTTAACCCGCGAAGCTCTTAGCGATTTGCTGGGCGAAACAATGGTAGTACAAGCGGAATTGGAAAAAAACCTACGTGAGTTCTTTTCCCGGCGAAACGTGAGGATGCCAGAACGCAACTTAAAACAGGCCAGCTTGATTCCTTCCGCCCAAGCCGTAGAAAATCCGATTGGAACCGCTCCCGGTTGGTGGATCGAGAAGGAGGGTCGGGTCATCTTGGCAATGCCGGGAGTACCCCACGAAATGAAGAATATGTGGCAGACCCAAGCCGTACCCCGGTTGCGGAATCGTCTGCCGGGCGAAGTTATTTTGTCCAAAACCCTGAAAGTACTGGGCAAAGGCGAATCGATCATCGAAGAGATGGTCGGCGAGATGCTTAGCTCCACCACTCCTACTCTAGCGACTTATGCCAAGCCAGATGGCGTTCACTTGCGGCTCACGGCCAAAGCTCAGGATGAGTTGACGGCACGGGGTCATATTTTTCAAGCCGAATTAGAGTTACGCGCCCTGTTAGGTACGCTCATCTATGGGGTAGACGAAGAGACGGTGGAGGGGGTTATCGGCGAAATGTTACAGGATCGTGGTCTCACCCTCGCGGTAATGGAAGCTGGTACAGGCGGATTACTGGCCGCCATGTTAAGCGATGCCCCCTCCAGCCCAGAATTTTTCCGAGGTGGCTTGGTTAGCCAGCAGCGAGCAATGCTTAGCCAGTGGGGAATAGACCGCGAATTGATGGAGATGCACAACATAATGAGCCGGGAAGTAGTAGAGGCGATGGCAACCGCAGCACGTCAGGCAATGGGGGCCGAAGCAGGTCTAGCAATTTGTGCCTCTGCCGGGCCGGATGATTTTGAGGGTCAAACCGCAGGACATATCTTTATGGCGGTAGACCTCGATGGGACGATCAAGAGTACCGATGCCTTTTACCGTACCAAACCACCCGAAGTTAAGCGTATGGCGGTAACAGTGGCCCTCAACCTTTTACGTCGGGCACTCTTAAAATAATTTTCCCGCTAACCGGATATTTATCTCCGGTTAAAACTATAAATTGGCAAATTGTGGTAGTCCTCATATTTAGGCAGGTTATTTTATGGCCTGTCCTCGGCTATTCTTTGAGGTGGAAGGTATTGTAGTTATGCCAGCTTTGCTTGAAGTTAAAAACCTTAAAACTCACTTTAAAATTAGGGATGGTCTCGTTAAAGCTGTAGATGAGGTCTCGTTCACGATTAATCGGGGCGAAATCTTGGGAGTGGTAGGCGAAAGCGGCAGTGGCAAGAGTGTTACAGCCCTTTCTATTTTACGGCTCATTCCCACTTCACCGGGGCAAATTGTAAGCGGAGAAGTTCTGTTTGAGGGCCAAGATTTACTCAAGCTGAGCGACAAGGAGATACGCAAGATACGCGGTCGAGAGATTGCGATGATCTTTCAAGATCCGATGACCTCCCTCAATCCGGTCTTAACGATTGGTTATCAATTGAGCGAACCACTAATGACTCATCTGCATCTTACCAAGGATGAGGCCCGCAAAGAGAGCATTGAACTACTAAAAATGGTCGAAATTCCCAATGCCGCTGAACGGATTAAGGGCTATCCACATCACCTTAGCGGTGGGATGCGCCAACGAGTAATGATTGCAATGGCTTTGGCCTGCCGTCCTAAGTTGATTATTGCTGACGAACCCACTACCGCGCTGGATGTCACCATCCAAGCTCAAATCTTAGAGCTTTTAAATAAACTGCGAACCGAAACTGGTACTGCTGTAATGCTTATCACCCACGCCCTCGGTGTAGTGGCAGGTATGGCAAACCGGGTGCAGGTTATGTACGCTGGACATATCGTTGAGTCGGCTACTGCCGAGGAGCTTTTCGACAACCCACGCCATCCTTATACTATGGGATTGTTGCGCTCCCTCCCCCGGTTAGATGAGACTCGCCAAGAAAGATTAGTGCCGATCAAGGGTTCTCCGCCCGATTTGCTGGAATTAAACCAAGGCTGTTCCTTCCATCCACGCTGCGATTATACCTTTGAAACCTGTCCCGAAAAATCTCCATGGTTGCGGAGAGTAGCCACCAAAAACCAACTTGGCATTTATGATGGGGTTAACTTCGCCAGTGCCAGTTTACCGCTTCAAGCGGCAAAAGTCACCCCTTCCGAAGATGATTACGAACAACATCTAATTGCCTGCCACGTGGAAATTATGAGGGATGATCTGGCTCCCAGTGAAGTGGTGGTAGCCTGATGCCAAAAGAGATTCTTAACCAAAACGGCGGCTTAGCTGGAAGAGCCGGGGCTATGTTTGAAATAAATGCGCCAGAATTAGACCCAAATGCTATCTTGACCGTCCACAATTTAGAGATGCACTTTCCAATAACCCAAGGTATTCTCTTGCAGAAAAAAGTTGGAGCGGTGCGGGCAGTGGACGGCCTCAGTTTTGAGGTTAAGCAGGGCGAGACGCTCGGTTTAGTGGGTGAGTCGGGCTGTGGCAAGAGTACCACTGGTCGCACTATTCTTCAATTGCACAAGGCTACCAAAGGTCACATCTATTTTCAGGGCCAAGAAATTACCTATGCCAGCGGTTTGGAACTTAAAAACCTGCGTCGCCAGATGACTATGATCTTCCAAGACCCTTATGCCTCGCTCAATCCGCGTATGACGGTGGCTAATATTGTAGCCGAGCCACTACTTATTCATAAGTTGATCGCTTCTAGCAAGGGGCGACAAGAGCGGGTGGAAGAGCTTTTAGAGCAGGTTGGTCTTAGCCGTCATTTTATAAATCGCTATCCCCACGAGTTTTCGGGCGGACAACGCCAACGAATCGGAATTGCCCGTGCCTTAGCTGCCAATCCCAGCTTTATCGTCGCCGATGAGCCCGTTTCGGCACTGGACGTTTCAATCCAAGCCCAAATTGTAAACCTGCTGGAAGATTTACAAGAACGTTTCAATCTGACCTATCTAATTGTAGCCCACGACTTGAGTATAGTGCGCCATATTTCAGACCGGGTAGCGGTTATGTACCTAGGTAAAATTGTCGAATTGGCCGACCGGGATGAACTCTACCAGCGTTCGGCCCATCCCTACACCCGCGCCCTACTCTCCGCCATACCTATACCCGACCCCAAAATCGAGAAACGCCGTACTCGCATCATCCTGACCGGCGACGTACCCAGCCCAATTAATCCACCTAGCGGTTGCCGCTTCCACACCCGTTGTCCCCTAATGCAAGCCCGCTGTAAAGAGCAAGAGCCCACCTTCCGCGATTTGGGTAGTGGTCATCGCGTCGCCTGCCATTTTGCCGAAGAGGTAGCAAGCGGCAAAGCCTTATAACCAGTGTTTTTGGTTGATTTTAAGCAAAAAAAGGGCAGGGGACTAGTCCCCTGCCCTTTACTTTAGATGCTCTATAGATGCTCTATCTAAGATGCTTTAGTAACAGCCTTGGCGGTGGGTGCAGTAGTGGCCTTGGCGGTAGGTGCAGTAGTGGCTGTAGCGGTGGGTACGGTAGTGGCTGTAGCGGTGGGTACGGTAGCTGCTGTAGCGGTGGGTACAGACGAGGTACTGCTACTAGTGGGTAGCACTGCTACGGGTATTGCTGTTGCCGTAGTGGTGGGTACTGGTGTAGGTAGCGTTGACCCCGATGACACCACTGGTACGCTGGGAAACTGGCTGCCATCCACCACCTGAACTGTAGCAGCATTGGTTAGTAGCGTCTGGGCCACATTCTGACCAACTTGGAAACAGACCATTATACAAAGTAGGGCCGCTAGACCAAAGACCAGAAAATTGTAGCGCAGCAAGCTAAACTTAGACTTTTTGCCAGTAGAGCTAATTTTATTTGAAATAGTAGAGTTCATTTATTCATTTCTCCTTAGTGCCTATACTATTGATAGGCGATTTTTATAATTCCTGTTTAGTAGCGGTTCGATTATTACTACCGCTTCTCTCTATCTGTCTCTATAATAGCGTTGGTTAGTTGTATTAAGATTGGAAGATTATGTGAGTTTTCTTATTTTTCCATTGTCCACTCCACGCGCCTGACCGAACCTAAATTCGGTTAGGTGATTAGTTCCAGCAAACCTGTGGGAAATGGCTCCGTCTCATCTCAATTTGAGATGAGAGATGGCTCCGACAATTGATTAGCTAAAAAGAGCTATTGATTAAAAAAAAATCTAGCTTATAATAGAAATACGATCTTGTTTATTGAGCTATTCTTGGAGACTGGAGTAGCCACATCTTTATCGTAACGTCTAATTAGAACTGAGGTAAGTGAAAGGAAAAATAGATGAGTTCGAATCCAAACCAAGCCCCAGCCCCAGATAATTTTCATTCCTATGTTATGGGCGAGACTCACCTTGACGGAGATCGGTTAACCCTCCAATATAAAGTTTTTCTACCCAGCTTTCAGGAGATAATGGAACGGATCTTGGGTACGGAATATGGCCTAGCTAACCGAATAGAGCAAGGGCTAAAAACTAGAAAGGGACTACCAATCCGTATTTTAGATGCGGGTTGCGGCGAAGGACTCTTTTTATACTACTTGGCGGGCTTACTAGAGCAACGAGGGTTGTTTAGCCCAGCTACTGTACAATTAATCGGCATAGACTCTAACATCTCTGCCATTGCTACTGCGATTGACTTTGTGCGTACCGCTCAACCAACTCGACCTTACCTAGAGTTTATTTGCCACGATTTAACCAAACCTTTTGAACTAAATCCTGAATTGCGACCAATGTTGCCACCACCAACTACCTTGTCCGAAGTGGCAAGTGAAGGTGGGCAGGAAGAAGGGGGTGGCTTTGATTTCATTTATGCCCATATGGTAGCCGAACATATACCCAATGCCTCCCAGCATATCAAATACTGGTACAGTTTACTCAAGCCAGGGGGTATCATTTTCCTGCGAGATGCTGTATGTGACGAAGGCTCTAACGGTTGGAAAGCCCCCCATTTAGCCTTGGCTCCCTATCTTTCTAGGGTTTTCCAATACATTAAACAAATCAACGGTTTTAATGTCTCTGAGATTTCAAAGAATTGGTTAGAGGAGCTTGGTGCGGAACAAGTGCAGGCTTTACCTTTGGTTATACCGAGTGGTGGTAATAGCCAAACAGGACTGATGATGCTCCGTAACCTTGTGATGATGGTTCGCAATTCCTTACCCCAACTTATTGCCAGAAATATCACCACCGCAGAGGAAGGCCAGGCTCTGCTGGATATTCTGTTCCGAGAAATAAGCCCTGAATGTGTGGGTTATGGTACCTGCATTGATACGCTGGCCCGTAAACCTTTGGCCTAAGAAAGGAAAAATAGATGAGTTCGAATCCAAACCAACCTTCGAATACTTTTCATTCCTATGTTTTTGGCGGAGAACACCTTGACGGGGATAGGCTAACTCTCCAGCATAAGATTTTTCAACCCAACTTTCAGGAGGTAATCGAACGAGTCTTAGGGCCAGAATATGGTCTAGCAACTCGAATAGAGCAAGTATTGAATATGAGCAAGGGGGATAAGCTCAAGCCTGCACCAATCCGTATTTTAGATGCAGGCTGCGGCGAAGGACTCTTTTTATACTACTTGGCTGGTTTGCTAGAGCGACGAGGTTTGCTTAACCCTGCTGTTATGCAACTGGTTGGCGTAGATTCAAATCTGACTGCGGTGGCAACTGCAACAGACTTTGTGAGTACCGTCCAGCCAGCCCGACCCTACTTGCGTTTTATTTGCCATGATTTAACCAAACCTTTTGAACTAAATCCCGAATTGCGGTCAATATTGTCAATAAGGCAAGGGCAAACAAATAGCACTGCAACCAAGGAGGCAAGCGAAGGATGGCTGGAAGAAGGTGGTGGCTTTGATTTCATTTATGCACATGCGGTTGCCGAACATATACCCAATGCCCAACAGCATATCAAATACTGGTACAACTTGCTCAAGCCAGGGGGCATTATCTTCCTATTGGATGCAGTGTTAAACGTAGATTCTAGCGGTTTGGAAGTTCCTCATCCCGCCTTGGCTCCCTATTTTTCGCGGGCTTTCCAATACACTAAACAAATCAATGGTCTTAATGTCTCTGAGGTTGCAAAGGATTGGCTAGATCAGTTAGGAGCGGAACAAATACAGTTCTTCCCTGTAATTATACCTGCTGGCGGTAATAGCGAGATTGGAATGATGATGCTCCGCAATCTGGTAATGATAGTTCGCAATACCCTGCCCCAACTTATAGCCCTAAAAATAATGACCGAGGAAGAGGGCCAGGCTCTGATTGATCTGCTCTTCAAGGAATTAAGCCCCCAATGTATCGGCCATTTTACCTGCCTTAATACCTTGGCCCGTAAACCTTTGGCCTAAGAAAGGAAAAAGAGATGAGTTCAAATCCAAACCAAGCCCCGGATACTTTTCACTCCTATGTTTTTGGCGGGACGCACCTTGACGGGGATCGGTTAACCTTTCAATATAAGATTTATCAACCCAGTTTTGAAAAGATAATCGAACTGGTTTTGGGTACGGAATATGGCTTGGGTACTCGAATAGAGCAAGGGCTAAAGCCCGCACCAATCCGTATTTTAGATGCGGGTTGCGGCGAAGGACTCTTTTTATACTACTTGGCGGGCTTACTAGAGCAACGAGGGTTGTTTAACCCTGCTACTGTACAATTAATCGGCATAGACTCTGACACATCTGCCATTGCTACTGCGCTTGACTTTGTGCGTACCGCTCAACCAACCCGACCTTACTTACAGTTTATTTGCTACGATTTAACCAAACCTTTTGATCTAAATCCCGAACTGCGACCAATGTTGCCATTACCAGCTACCTTGTCCGAGGCGGCAGGTGACGGTGGGCAGGAAGGAGGGGGTGGCTTTGATTTCATTTATGCCCATTTAGTAGCCGAACATATACCCAATGCCTCCCAACATGTCAAACACTGGTACAGTTTGCTCAAGCCAGGGGGTATCATTTTCCTGCGGGATGCCGTGTTAGACGAAGGTCCTAACGGTTGGAAAGCTGCTCATCCCGCCTTGGCTCCCTTTGCCTCTCAAGTTACTCAATACATTAAACAAATCAACGGTTTTAACGTCTCTGAAGTCGCAAAGGATTGGTTAAACGAGTGGGGTGCCGAGCAAGTGCAGGCGTTACCTTTAGTATTACCTGTTGGTGGCGATAGCCAGATTGGACTGATGATGCTCCGCAATCTGGTAATGATAGTTCGCAATTCCCTACCCCAACTTATTGCCAAAAATATCACCACTATGGCACAAGGTGAGGCTCTGCTTGAGTTGCTCTTCAAAGAATTAAGCCCCCAATGTATCGGCTCTTCTGCCCACTTGGATACGCTGGCCCGTAAACCTTTGGCCTAAGTGTGGGAGGCTACTCTGTCGGTTGTTTGTCATTTGCCACTAGTGCTATAATTTGAACCGATTTAGGTTTAAAAACTTATTCTAAGAGAAGAGCGAGTCTCATTCAGACCATACTATATAGAGGAGCGATACAAAAATGGCAAAGGCCGAAGCAATCAGCGAGGAGGCCGTACTAAAGGCTCTTGGCACGGTACAGGAGCCAGAGTTAGGCGGCGACTTAGTTTCGCGAAAAATGATCCGTGATCTAAAGATTGACGGGAGTAAGGTAAGTTTTACAGTCGTATTGACTACCCCGGCTTGTCCACTCAAAGGTGTAATTGAAAAGAATTGCCGCGATGCGATTAACGAGCTAGTTTCAGGCGTAACTGAGATTACGTTAGCTTGGGATAGCAATATAGCTCAGGGACGGCGCGGTACACCCAGCGGAGCGCAAGCCGGAGAACCGCTCTTGCCGGGGGTCAAGAATATTATTGCGGTATCGAGTGGCAAAGGTGGCGTAGGCAAAAGTACCGTCAGTGTCAATCTCGCGGTCTCTCTGGCTCAAGAGGGGGCGCGAGTGGGTTTGTTGGATGCTGATATTTATGGACCCAACATCCCGATGATGATGGGTATTCATGAGCGACCTACACTAGTAGGCGAGGATCGAATTGCGCCGCTGGAGAATTATGGGGTAAAGCTGATGTCAATTGGAGCCTTAGTTCCCCCCGGCTCCTCGATGAGTTGGCGTGGCCCGATGGTGCATGGTGCGTTGCAACAGCTTATGCGCGATGTCGTTTGGGGTGAGCTAGATTATTTCATCGTGGATATGCCCCCCGGCACAGGCGATGCCCAACTTACTATGACCCAATCGGTGCAACTGAGCGGCGCGATAATCGTTACTACCCCTCAAGATGTCGCTTTGAGCGATGCGATGCGTGGCTTGGCGATGTTCCAACAGATGCACGTGCCAATTTTGGGGATGATTGAGAATATGAGCTATTTCATCTGTCCTCACTGCGGTACTCGTACCGAGATTTTCGATCATGGTAATGCCGAACGCGAGGCCCAACAACGCAACCTCAACTTCTTGGGCGAGATTCCCTTGGACACTGCGGTACGCATAGGCGGCGATACCGGCGTACCAATTGTCATTAGCGACCCGGCCTCCCCGGTATCACAAGCACTCCGGGAAGCGGCCCGTAATGTAGCGGCCCGCGTTTCGGTACTCGCAAATCGCAAACTACCGTTGATTAAGTAGGAAACATGTATTGAATATGATCGGGAATGGAATTCCCTCCTACAGAGAAGCGTAACCAAATTGA
>JACAUC010000018.1 GCA_013390945.1 Candidatus Chloroheliaceae bacterium | reverse complement strand
CCCGATTGGGGTCAAACCTTGTAGGAGGAATTTCTAATCCCGATTGGGGTCAAACTTGTAGGAGGGATTTCTAATCCCGATTGAGGTCAAACCTTGTAGGAGGGATTTCTAATCCCGCTCTTATTTGAGAAAAAGGTTATGAAAAAAGAAGAGCAGACAGCTACTTAACAAGTCTCTGACTGCCCTCCTCCCGACAGGTAAATTATAACATTCTGCCTTTTCTTTGTCAACATGCTGGGCTAAAGACGAGGGGCAAAAGGATAAAGATGCAACTGGCCGATTATTTGCCGCTTTTCGCGGATAAAAAAGTAGTGGTAGTGGGTGATCTCTACCTAGACGAATATATTATTGGCAAGCCAAGCCGGATTAGTCGGGAGGCCCCGATTGCGGTTTTGGAATTTCGGGAACAACATTCTGTACCTGGCGGAGCAACCGCTCCGGCTTGTAATATTTCGGCACTAGGGGGAAGAGCTTACCAATTGGGTGTAGTAGGTCACGATCAGGGTGGACGGCAACTAAGTGAGATGTTATTAGCACGAGGGGTGGATGTAACCGGGTTGGTGGTAGACCCGGCGCGACCCACCACTACCAAAACACGGATTGTAGCGCGTGGTGAATTGGTCTACCCACAACATGTGGCCCGCATAGATCGGGTAGACCGTAGTCCTCTTTCTGAGCCAGTGGAGCAGGCCGTGATAACTTACCTGCGGTGGGTGGTTCCCCAAGTGGATGCGATTCTCTTTTCAGATTACAAGTGCGGTGTCGTAAGCGAGGCGGTGATTGCGGCAGCATTGGAAGCGGCTCATACGGCAGGTAAGTTAATTATGGTCGATTCGCAAGGTGATCTAAACAAGTTCAAAGGCACTACGTTGGTTAAATGCAACCAGCAAGAGGCCGAGCATTTCTTGCGTCGCCCACTGCGCTCCGAAGAAGATTATGCTACCGCGCTGCAATTTCTAAAGGAAGATTTGGCGGTCACTAGCGTCATTATTACCAGAGGCGGCGAGGGTATGTCCATTCTGGACTTGAATGGAGATTACTACCATGCCCCGGCTACTACCCGTAGCGAGGTCTTTGATGTAACCGGGGCAGGTGATACTGTCATCGCGGTGCTGACCCTTGCGCTCTTGGCAGGCGCACCTATCCTAGATGCCGCTCACCTTGCCAACTGTGCGGCTCAAGTGGTAGTCCGTAAATATGGGAACGCGACTATCCAGCTTGATGAACTCCAGAAAGAACTTGAAAAAATTTAAAGTTAAATTTGTGATAAAATCACTAAATGAGTATAGAGAAAAATCGCCCACAACCGAAAAGGCCGAACGGCCAGCCGAACGGTCCACCGAACGGCCAGCCGAACGGTCCACCGAACGGCCAGCCGAAACTTTCTAGCACTACGGAGCCTAGAAGTTTTAGACCCGATCCCAAAGCGGCCCTACTTGCGCCATCGCCTATTTTGCGTCGCCCCTTACTCAGCAACACCTTGATTGTGATGATGGCGACCGTCGGCAGTCGGGGGTTGGGCTTGTTGCGGGATGTAATTGTGGCGGCAGCTTTTGGTACACAGGGCGATTACAATGCTTATGTCGCCGCTTTTCGTATCCCCGATTTACTCTATTTGCTAATTATCGGTGGGGCACTTGGTTCGGCCCTGATCCCGGTCTTCAGCCGCTTTTTGGGGCAGGGTGAAGAGGAAAAAGCGTGGAGATTGGCAAATGCGGTAATTAATAGTGCGTTGGCAGCAATTCTAGTGGTTAGCCTGTTGGTCTTCTTTATCACGCCCCAACTGGTCACCACTATTCTCGCGCCCGGTTTTAAAGATCAGCCCGACTTGCTGAATAAGACCATTAACCTAACGCGCTTACTGCTATTGCAGCCGATTTTGCTAGGTTTAGGCGGTATTGCGATGGCCTTGCTCAATGGGACAAATCATTTTCTCTGGCCTGCTTTGGCTCCCCTCTTCTACAACACCTGTATTATCTTGGGAATAATCTTCCTGTCTGGCGGTTGGGGCGTTTATGGAATGGCGGTTGGGGTCATTATCGGGGCTGGGGTTTACCTATTAGTGCAAATTCCGGCACTGGTAAGGCTAGGTCTACGTTACCAATTTACGCTAGATTGGCGAGTTCCCGGCTTGAGCGAAGTATTTCGCGTGTTGGGGCCACGCCTGATCGGTCAGGGCGTTTTCCAGTTCAATATACTCATTACCACCAATTTGGCATCGCTTATCAGTGTGAGTAGCGTTTCAGGTTTTAATTACGCCTTCCAACTTTTTATGCTACCACATGGCATCTTTGCCCTAAGCGTGGCAACTGTGACTTTCCCAGCGATGGCCCGGCTCTATGGGGCCGGGAATTTGGATGGTCTACAGGCCACTTTCGCCCGTTCGCTCCGCCAGATTATCTTTTTTGCGTTGCCCTCAACCCTCGGTATGGCTCTCTTGGCTCGTCCGGTAGTGATGATGATTTACCAGTTGGGTCAGTTTGACAACAGTAGCACCGAACTAGTCAGTCAAACGCTGGCTTTTTTCACCTTTGGTTTGGTGGCCTATGGTGTAGTTGAAATCGTGACCCGCGCTTTTTACGCTCTGCAAGATACCCGTAGTCCGGTAATAATTGCGGTGATTACGGTAGGCTTAAACATTTTCTTGAGTGCCGTGTTGGGCCGGGAGCAAACTTTGGCAACGGGTGGCTTAGCACTCAGCTTAGCCCTAGCCACCAACTTTGAGATGTTTGCGCTACTTTGGTTACTCTACCGCAAAATGGGTACGCTCAGCGGCACACAGGAGCGGTTGCTTGCGCCGCTCCTGAAAATTACCCTAGCCGCCGATATTATGGCGGCGGTACTTTGGATCGGTCTCCACTTTCTTAGCCCGGTGTTGGACGAAACCGATAAAGTGGGTGTAATCCTTCTGACCTTGGGCCTAATTGGGCTAGGAGCGGTAACTTATGCTGGAACCTCGCTGCTCCTAGGTGTAGAGGAACTAAGAAGTGCCTTTCGCCGCTTCCGCCGTTAAGCTCTTATTTGGGGAGGGTATTGAGAGTAGAAGGCTTTTTGTCTTATATGTTATAATTACCACCGATAGTAGTAAGCGTGACATCAAAGGTAGCCGAACGGCTACCTTTTCGCTATAGAAAATAGGTAAAAATAGAGAGAAGAGAGAGGAGAACGCTATGGCTAAGCTACCTTTTAAGAATATTGGGGTGGAAGAGGCTCAAAAGCTGATCGAAGAAGGCAAACTCAAGGTAATTGATGTGCGCCAAGATTATGAATACAAGGGTGGGCATATCAAAGGGGCCACTCTGATTCCGATCAATGGCTTATCTGCTTTTGCGGCAGGGCTAGAGGAGCAGGCGATTGCCAGAGAGGAGCCAATTCTTTTTGTCTGCGAAATGGGACAACGTAGTATCGCGGCCTCCGAAGTAGCGGCAATCGCAGGCTACCAAGCAATTTATAATTTAGAAGGCGGCATGAATAGCTGGCGTTACGCTGGTATGCCAATAGTTAAGAAGTAGTTGGTTGCTAGTTATCAGTTTCAAACCTACTCACCTCCTCTAAGTGTTAGAAAGCTATCATTAGGCAATTTGGCGGTTACACTTTTTTGGCCCAACTGCTAAGATAAGTCGGTAGGTTGCTGTAAGCTTTACCATTACATAATTTGGCCCGAATAGGAAGCTATCCGGGGAAAAATAGAAAGAAGCGAGAAGTTGAAACTGAATTTGAGTCAGGGTTTGGATTTGGGGCGGAGGTTGGTGCTGCTAATGTCGGGGTTCGTTTGTTATGGGATTGCTATTTCCCTTACGGTCAAGGCTGAATTGGGGCTAGGGTCGTGGGACGTTTTTCATAAGGGCTTGAGTCTCTATACGCCGCTCAGTTTTGGACAGGCCGGGCAGGTGACAGGTTTGGTAATAATTTTACTTTCCCTGTTTATGGGTATCCGGCCCGGTTTTGGTACGGTGGCTAATATGTTTTTTATCGGGCTTTGGGTGGATGTTATCGGCAATGCTCAACTGATTCCGGCGGCAGCACCTATCGGCGGCTTGTTGGCGCAGCTAACTTGGATTGTTATTAGTATCTTATTTATGGGCCTAGGGTCGGGCCTCTATATCAAAGCCGACTTTGGTGCTGGACCCCGCGATAGCTTTATGCTGGCTCTGGTGAAACGTACTGGCTGGCGAGTAGCACTTTGCCGAGCCATTATGGAAGTGACCATTTGTATAGTGGGTTGGTTGATGGGTGGTACGGTCGGCATTGCCACCATTATCATTGCTTTTGCGATTGGCCCGGCGGTAGAGCTAGGCTTCAAAATTTGCCGGGTAAAAGTACACTATTCCCCTAAAATTATTGCACCAATCGCTGCCGCCGCCGATGCAGGCTAACCGTATCTTCTCAATTGGTAGGGGTTTATTGAAACCAGTTTACATAAACCCGCCGTAGGCTGGCCTCAGATTGGGCATATGCAATACACCCCTACCCCAAATTATTTAGATGATACGGCTAACCTTTGATTTCGCCCTATATTTCGGTAAGCCGGGCATAAATGCTCGGCTTAATTTTATCTAACCACTTGGGATTTTTTTAGCTGTTTTTTAGTTGGAACCATTTAGCCGCCTAAACGTTACTAGTATGGATGATCAACGCTTGTAACATCCTTGCCATTTATGCTCTCTTCTATGAAAGGATTATGAAAAGATAGGGTATAATGGCGTTGAAGTCTGGCTTAATTAAGACCAGTCAAGAGTCTATTAAGCTTGTCACTAACTAGGGCTTGAGGAGAGGCAATGAAAATTAAATTTTATTATGTATTGTTAGTGCTATTACTTTTAAGTTTGGGTTTGGTAGCTTGTGGGGAGGCTGCACCAACCTCCCCTTCGAACGGGGTAGCTACCGCCACTAGCAATGTGGCAGCGGTTACTACTGCGCCCATCCAAACCACCACCCCAAATGTGGTAACTCTTCCAACTACCACACCACTACCTACCACTGCGGCAGCGGCAACCACCACCACCGCCAGTCAGTCTACTACCGCAGCGGCAACCACCACCACCGCCAGTCAGTCTACTACCTCTGCGGCGACTACCGCGCCGCCTGTAGTTGAGACGATTAAACCTAAAACGGCTTCTTCGACTACTAAGGTTAATAACTCGGTGCGGCTGGCCTATGTGGATGGAGGGAGCCTCTACGTGATTGAAGTGGCAACCAAAGTTAAAAAGTTATTGGTACAGGGCGGACAACAGACCATTCAGGGTGATCCGACTTGGTCGCCCGATGATAGTCAAATTATTGTGGCACTACAGTCCAAAACAAAAGTAGCCGGTACTAGCCGGGCTGAACTCTATACCGTAAACCCGGAAAGCGGCGAAACCAAACGTTTGCTGACCGCGCAACCGGACAATGCCAGTGATACCGAACCAGTCTGGTCGCCCGATGGCACTACCCTAGCTTTTACCCGCCTCTTTCCTACCACTACTACCGAACCCCTGCGGGGTAGGCACGAGGTCTGGTTAGTGGATGCCAACGGTCAGAACCCCCGTAAACTTGCCGATGGACAACAACCTGCTTGGTCGCCCGATAATCTTCGCTTAGCTTTCGTCACCGATGGTATTATTAAGCAGGGCTTGAGCATACCGCAGGGTAATGCGCTACATCTGATTAATGCCAAAGGTCAAAACGAGTGGGAACCGCTTACCGCCGCCAAAGTACCCAATGATCTGAGCAAGTTTAACTATCCCTTCGGTGGGGCGGCGTATATACTCCAATATCCGGTCTTTTTGGAGGGAGGCAAGACCCTCGGCTTTACCACCATCGGCGCAACCGGACTAGTGCTAACCATCAATAGCAGCACAGGTGGCGATCTAAAAATGTGGAGTGGTCAGCCAGAAGGTGGCTTTGGTCGAGCGTTTGCCCAGCCTAAAGGTGGCTCGTTGTTGATGTACGAAAGTTTCCCACCTAGCGGAGTGCGCGTGGTCTCGCTAGTGGATGTTACCAAAACACCCGGCGGAGATAAACCAGCCCTACAAAATTTTGGTGCAATTGGTAAAGGCGAAGCCCTCTTTCCTGCGTGGTCGCCGGATGGCTCACAGATAGCCTACGCCAGCACCTCTACCAATGGTTCCGCTACTTCTGCCAACGCTACTCTGGTTATCGGCAAAGTTGGTTCCACCGATACTACCGAATTAGTAAAAGGAACCATTACTGGAGTAGACTGGTCAAATTAATTGCTCAACAAAGGAGCCGTTTCCCACAGAATGATTGTAGGAAACGGCTCCTCTGTTGATATTATAAGACCAGAGTTACATCAGGTCGGGCGATATAGTGGTTGTGGGATAGAATAGGGTCATCCACCGAGACAGGCTGAATTTTGCGAATCTCGCGCAAGAGGGTCACGCGGTCGGGATAGAGCATCCCGTCAAGATGATCTATTTCATGTTGAAGGCAACGGGCATAAAGACTATCGGCCTCAATTTCCAAACGCTTTCCTTCGGGGCTAAAGGCTACCACCCTAATCCGACGAGGACGCACCACAAACCCTTCGTAGCCCCTCACCGAAAGGCAACCCTCCGCCACTTTTAGTTTATCCTCCGAATACCAGATAATTTCAGGATTAACCAACGTATGCAGGGGTACTGCCTCTACCTGTCCAAAGCCGACTCGTTCGTAGGCCGGAATATCAATTACAACGATACGCTGCAATATACCAATCTGAGGTGCAGCAATACCGATTCCACCATACACTTTACGTGATTGGTTCAAGCGTTCGATCCAACTGCGTAATTTTTCGCCCTCAAATGCGGTTTCTGGTACTACTGCCGAGACTTGCCTTAGTCGTGCATCGGTATATTGTAAAACTGGTTCCGCCGCTTCGGTCTTTACTTTGGTTTGATGACTCATCTTTATACTCTTCTAACCCTAGGCTTAGGATGTGCTTCAAAAACTACTTTACGGTAGATGGTTTCCAAAGGTAACTTTAGTTCAAGGGTGGCTATTTCAAGAGAATTGGAAGGTTCTTGAATGGTCTGCAAGAGCCATTTATCGGCCTCTAATTTGTGGTAGTACTGGATATAGAAACTGTATTGATCTATCAGGATGTAATCTGTCAGGCTGGTGATACCCCTGTATAGCCGAAACTTGCCCTCCTGATCAAATTTCATAGTCGAGGGCGAAAGCACTTCTACCAGTATTAATGGATTGGTAATAGTATCGTTGCGCCCAAGAGTAAATTGTGGTTGACCACAGATTACCATTACATCGGCATAAGTGTATTTTTTGCGTTCCTCGATTTGAAGGCGCAGATCACTACTAAAAGCAAAACAAGGCTTATTTTCCACCGCTCGATTAAAGGCGGCTAAAACATTGGAAGCTATCAGATTATGGTTAAAAGAACCACCTGCCATCGCAAATAGTTGACCATCGTAATATTCGCTTTTGGTTTCGGCTACTTCCTCCAGTGCCAAATATTCTTCCGGGCTATATAGCCGCTTATGCACAAGCTGTGACATCTCTACATCCTTATTCTCAACCAATTCGATTATAGAAGGATGGTACTAATTAATTAGGATGCGTTCGCGGTTAGCAAAAACCTTATAATCAATATCCGGGAACGGGTTATCCATATCGTAGTAACGGTGGGCCATATAAAGTGGGCCTTCTCCAATCTGACCGTTTGGGCCGACCGCTTCAAGCTCATCGGCTAATTCGTTGAAACGATCCAGATGTTGGGTAAAACGTTCCACCGAATAATCTTTGGCTTGCTCGGTAGTGACAAGGAAGGGCCAATCGCTCGACTCTAGCAGGAGCAACTCACGAGCGGCCTGTTGCAACACAAAGAGGTTGTTGCCACTAGCATCGTTGCCAAATTGGGCTACCAAATTTTCCATCCGACGTTCGGCTCCATGAATGAGGGGCCACATCCACTCGGTATCCGGGTTGAGCCAAACAAAGTGAGTACCCTGCTGCCCCCAACTACTCTCCGGGATTGCCAAGACTACTTCGGGCGGGTGTTGCTCGATCCACTCACTAGCGGTAGTTAGTTCTACCGTTTCACTGGTGCTTAGTTTTTTCAGTACTTGTTTGATCCACTCCGGCCCTTCGAACCACCAATGACCAAAAAGCTCGGTATCATAATTACAGGCCAAGATACCCAACTTGCCAGTCTTCTCATAATGTTCGGCTAACTCTTCTTCCAGCAAGCCCACAAAATGTTCGGTATGTTCTTGAACGCGGTGGGCAGCCCATGCGGGATGGTAGTAATCTTTGAAGCCCAAGTCCACCTTTGGCCCGGTAACGCGCCAATATTGTAAGCCACTGCCACTATCTTTGCGATGAAATTCCCGATAATCCTTCTCGCCAGGGTAACCCCAATTAGCCGACCAGACTTGCATCCCGGTACGATTATTTCGCCCAATTACCGCTACTTGTGGGTTACTAACCCAATAAGGTGAAAAGGTAGTATTGTTAGTTTTTGGCAAAGTCTCGGAGGCGGGTACGACATAACGGCGCTGAACGTAGCTATAGGGTCCGATTAAAGTTTCCAGCCCGGCTTTGCCCACTGGCACACCACCTTCAATCGTATGCGTTTCGCTAAAGAAGAGCTTAATGCCTTGTTGAGCCAAAAATTCTTCAATACCGGGCTTATAGTACTGTTGGCCCTGCTCATTTGTAGCGTAATAGGCCGGGCGATAAGCACACTCTGGCAACCAGATAGCCTTGGGCTTGCGCCCAAAGTGCCGCTCATAACTAGCCACTGCTACCGCCAATTGACCATAAATAGTCGAGTCGCGGCTAACTAGGGGCAAGTAGCCATGGGTGGCGGCACAGGTGATAATTTCAATAAAGCCCTCATCTTGAAGAATTTTGAAGGCGTTAATAATATTGCGCCCGTACCGTCCTACAAAGCAATCCAAAATATTGCGATACCAGTCAAGATACCATTGGGCCAGATAGTAGCGTGGATCTGGTTCTGCGGGTGGTTCATTCTCCGGTGCGGCTTCTTCCACCGCCTTCACTAATTCATCTTCTGCGTCTTTAAGTGCGGCTACCTGTGACGGCACATTCAAAGAGGCGGGGTCAGGCCCAGCTTTTTTGGAGGCCAATTTTAGGGTGGCGGTCTCTTTAATGTCGGGGGCTTGTTCCAAAGCCGCTTTACCTATTTTAGGTTCCACCGGACTGACCAAAGAGGTTTCACCTGCACTAGCTTGCTGAGCGGAGGTTTCGGCAGCAGCCTCGATTCTAGCCCGTTCCTCGGCTTCCAAGGCGGCCTTTTCCGCCGCTACCCGTGCGTCAGCCCGCGCTTGAGTCATGCCCAAGGAGGAGAAACGCTGAATATCTTTTTCGGCACCGACAATCTTTTCGTGCAAATATTCTTCAAAATGGCTCATTACTAGGCTATCGGCCAATTGTTCGGCCAAGATAGGAGTGATACCGAGGGTAAGTTTCCATTTGACACCTTCGGCCCGTAAATCATAAAACGAGTTCAAGAGCGGAATATAAGTTTCTGCTGCTGCTTCATGAATCCATTCTTCGCCATGCGGCCAGCGCCCGGCCTTGCGGCAATAGGGTAAGTGGCTATGCAGGACAAAGGTAAATCCGCCTTTTTTCATATTTTATCATCCGATCTTTTTTTGATTCAACCATAGCTTTTTAGCAGCGTTGCTCAGCCTTAAAATCTTACCGCTTCATTGTACCTTAGTTGGGGCAATAATTCAAAGATTTCGCTCTATCACGACCAGTGAGCCGCCTTTACCGATTGCCAAAATTGCGAAAACGGATTTCAGAAGCTATAATCTTGGAAGCAAATTGAGAGTTAAGTAAGTGATGAAAAAGAATGAATAGGTTAAATGAATGGCTTTAACGCTTGGTATTATTGGCTTTCCGAAATCCGGCAAAACTACCATTTTTAACACCCTCACACGTGGTCACGCCGAGACCAGCGCGTATGGGGCTTCCAGCACTCCCAACATTGGTATGGTAAAAGTGCCTGACAAACGGCTAGATGTGCTGACCGAAATGTTTCTACCCAAAAAGACTACTCCCGCCACTGTCGAATATATTGACGTGGCCGGGATGAGCAAAGGGGCCGCCAAGACCGGTGCTTTGCCCGGCTTAAACGACATTCAGAAGGTGCAAGCACTGGTTCACGTGGTGCGGGTCTTTGATGATCCTAATCTGCCCCATCCAGAGGGTAGTATTGATGCGGTGCGCGATATTCAAACTATGGATCTGGAACTGACCTTTAGCGACTTGGGGATTATTGAAAAGCGGCTACTGCGGTTAGAAGATTCGATCAAGAAGACTCGTGGGCCAGAACGCGAGGCTTATGAGTTAGAGCGCGAGGTGATGGGACGGCTAAATGAAGCACTGACCGCCGAGATACCTATCCGCGACTTAGAGTTGAGCGAAGAGGAGTTGAAGGTTATTCGGGGCTATCAGTTTCTAACTCTCAAGCCACTACTGACGATCCTAAACTTGGGGGAGGAACGAGTGGGGGAGGCCGAAAAATTGCTGGCGGTGGCGCGGGCGGCGGCAGGCAAGCACAAAAATACGGCGGTGGAGGCGTTGCGCGGCAAAATTGAGATGGAGATTAGCCAACTGGAGGAGGCTGATGCCCAAGAATTTATGGCCGAATTGGGTATTAAAGAGTCGGGCCTAAGTAAAATTATCCACGTCTCTTATGAGCTGCTCGGCCTGATGAGCTTCCTCACGGCAGGCGCAGACGAGGTACGGGCGTGGACTATCCGGCGTGGTACGCCAGCGGTTCAAGCGGCGGGTGAAATTCATAGTGATATTGAGCGCGGGTTTATCCGGGGCGAAATCGTAAGCTACGACGATTTGGTGAAAGTGGGTACTATCCCGGAAGCGAAGAAGCATGGTATGTATCGCAGCGAAGGTAAAACCTACCTTATGCAGGATGGAGACATTGTAAATTTCTTATTTAACCTAAATAAAAAATAAGGAGATAGCCTGAAGGCCATCTATCAAAAGCCTCTTTAAGCTCCTACCTCAGAATTGTAAGCTATATGGCTATATTGTAACCTCAAAATGTTACAATATAGTTAGTGGTAAGCAGCCTCTTATGTGGTAAGATGATATGGAACAATATAGACAAAGTACCTGATCGTTTTTAGATTTGGTCTGACATCTAACTTTATAAACTTGGAAGGTGATTAGGATGCAGTTTATCATAAACTGGTTGAAAAGTCGGCGTTGGAGCATTCGTACCAAACTACTGAGTGGCCTTGTTTTTATTTGTCTCTTTTTAGCCTTGCTTATTTTATTTAGTATTTTAATAATAGATGAATTAGGTAATAAAATAAATGTAGTTGCCCAAACTCAGGAGGGAATCAATCGGACTAACTCTTTGGTGGATGCGACCGAACGTTTGGAGAGTACGTTGAATCTCTTGAACGAAGATATGAGTGCCATCAACCTGATTAGTACCGACCTCCTTAATGGAAAACTGAATGCTGTTGACGCTAATGCCCGTTATCAAACCTATATCGTGGAACTGCAGAAGCAACGTCGGTCTATAGATAGTGAAGTCAAAAAGCTCAAAGAACTGGCTATACTAGTGCCTGTTAGCATAATGCCCAATCTTGATCCAAACGGGTTTATGCAGACGGTGGAGGATGACTTTGCCGAACTACTAAGCGAGACCGACCAGATTTGGGCCGATACTTTGGCAAGGCAATCCCAGAAAGCGGTAGAGGGTTGGAAAGAGACTGGCCCCCACTTAAGCCAGAATATTGCCAAGATTGCTCAATTCCAACAAAATATTTCTAATGCGGCGGAACAAGCCACTACAGCTAACCAACGTAACGTAAAAGAGACCACCTCGTCCGGTAATAATGCCCAACTAGTGCTAGGGATTGTGGGTATGCTAATCATACTCCTAGCAATTCTTTTCGGGTTAACCTTAACCCACAACTTTACCGGGCCGTTAGAACGGTTGCGGAGTCGCTTGATGAAATTGGCCGAAGGTGATCTAACCACCGCGCTAGAAGTAGCAAGTCGGGATCAATTTGGCGAACTAGCTACCACTTTTAACCAAAGTGTCGGTCGTTTGGGAAGTGTAGTGGGCGAATTTCAGAATCAAGCGTTGAAGGTGAGCAGTGCCGCCGCTCAGATTGCGGCGGCCAGCCGTCAATCGGCCCTTATTTCAGCCGATCAAGCCGGGGCGGTAGCCGAGGCCACAGTAACGATTGAAGAGCTAAGCCATACGGCCCAGCAGATTGCGGAGGCCGCTTCGCTGGTGGCAAACGCCGCTGAACAGGCGTTGAGTAGTGCCAGTGATGGGCAGGAGACGGTACGCACCAGCATTATGGGTATCAATGGCTTGAAAATTCAGGTACAGGATATTGCTGGTAAAATTTTGGCCCTTAGCGAACGCTCCCAGCGAGTAGGCCATATTATTGAGCAAATCACCAGCATTGCCGATCAAACCCACTTGCTGGCCCTCAACGCCGCTATTGAAAGTGTGGCGGCAGGCGAAAATGGCAAACGCTTTGCTGTAGTAGCCGCCGAAGTAAAAAAACTTTCCGAGCGTAGCCGCAACGCTACCAAAGAAGTTCAAGCAGTCTTGAGCGAAATTCAGGCCGCCACAAACGCCAGCGTAATGGCAACCGAACAAGGTATGAAAGAGGCCGAACGAGGGGTAGCACTGGCCCATAAAAGCGGCGACGCTAACGAGAGCATTATTCAAATGGTGGAACGAACGGTGCAGCTTGCCAACGCAATCTCGCTGGCAACGCAACAACAACGGAGTGCCAGCGAACAAGTAGTGGCCTCAATGAGGCAGCTTGCTACCGTTATTCAGGATGGGGCAGCCTCGGCCAAACAAAGCAGTTCGCTGGCGATCTCCTTAGATGAAATTGCCAGTGAACTGCGTCGCCTCTCCAGCCAGTTCAAAGTGGAGAAGAGTAATTTGGCGACGGGAAACGATAACTCTGGGACTGATGGGGAGGTATTATATGAAAACGAGTCACTGGCACTTATCACCCCACTTTTTCGCAGTGCCATTGAGGAGAAGCTAACTGGAGCATAATTCGCTAGTCTGACTAAAAATCAGGGCTGGTACTCGATGAAATCGGTCTTCTTGATAAATTTGCCTCTTTTGGCATCGGCTTGCATAAATTGAACCGAATTTTGGCCCTGATGGTTCTCCGGGCTATAACTGACGTTATAGGCCAAACCCTCGTTCCAATGCTGCATCGCTTCAAGAGCTTGAATGAGCTTTTCGCGCGTTAAATCTTTTCCGGCTCGCTTGAGAGCCTCGGCCATTAGCTGAGCCTGAGCATATCCAGTCGCCGCGAAGCCACTGGCGGTCTCATTAGGTGCCCATTTTGCCATAAACTCGCGGAACGCTAATACTTTGGGATCCTTGCTATCCGGGTCGGTGACATCGGGCAACCAACTGGAGATCCACGCCCCGTCAATCGTATTGGCCGAAAGTTTGAAAAGGCTGGCATCGTTCGCCGCCATGGTGAGCAAGAGAGTCGGTTTGTAACCAATCCGATCCAATTCCTGTAGAATCGCTCCGGTGGGTCCAGGTACAGACCAAAAAATCACCGCATCTGCGCCCGTAGCCTGAAGTTTAAGAGCTTGGCTACTAAAATCCTTGTCGGTGGTTTGATAAGAAACCGCCGACCCTTCGGCAATAGGACGACCTTCGGCTTTGGCCGCTGCTGTAATTGAATCTAAACTCTCCCGGCCAAATCCATCATCTTGGTAGAAGACCGCAATTTTTTTGACCTTGAGGGTCTCAAGAGCATAGCGCGTTAATAGCGTGGCCTCCGTGAAGTAATTGGTTTGAAGGGCGAAGACGTTCTTCTTGAGAGGTTTGGAGATGGTAGTCGAACCAGTAGCAGGAGCCACATGCGGCACCCCATTTTGAACCAGATAATCCATTACCGCTAAGTTATTGGAAGTACCTAATCCTGCTACAAAGGCAAAGACCTTATCTTGCTCTACCATCTTCTTGACTACCGCTTGAGTCTGAGAAGCCTGATAAGCGTCGTCTTGGAAAATAAATTTGATTTTACGACCATTGATGCCACCATCCGCATTTACTTTCTTGAAGTAAGCGTCTATCGTGCGGTCCACCACGCTATAGGCTGCCGCTGGACCACTCTGCGGCCCCCAACTACCGATGACCACCTCGCTCTCGGTCAAACCACTATTATTACCGACTTGGGAAATCGCCGGGGTGGTGGTATTATCCCCACATGCGACCAGTAAGCTAACTAGCCAGAGACCAGAGAGCCAAAGTGCCAGCTTAGGTGAAAATAGCACCCGTTTTTGTCTCATTCGTTGTTCTCCTCTTAGATTGAAATATCGCGGGACTGAGCCACCCCCAACTGAGTTATTGTAAGCTTAGGGGCCAAAAGTGAGATGTAGCTATTACTACAGGAGCGTATACTAAAACGTGCTAAAATTAGGCAATAGCTGTAAAGTCAAATTAAATCAAGAGCTAAAGAATAAGGAGAAATAATATGGTAGATGCGGCAACGGCAACGTCAATATCACCACTCGCCGTAGCGGGAGCTTGGATTGCGACGGTTGGGGTGCTTTTTGCTATCCTATCGTTTTGCTTTGGTGTTATCCGGCCCACTTTATTTCGTGCTGGAGTAACTTACCTGTTTATTGCCGATGCGGGCCTTATTTTGATGTTGGGTACACTGCTGGTAATCTCACAAGATGATGGAACGTGGGTTTTTAGTATCCTTGGGTTGGTTATCGCTATCGCCTTAACGGTGGGTGGCGTAATTGCGGTACGTACTTTGCAAGAGCGTGGCGATGTACCGCAGGTTACCGCCCTGATTGAAAATACTCGTCAAAGAATTGAATTTTAGGTGTTGGTAATAGCCCGGCCCAAATTAGGCAAGCTAGGCCGGGTTTTAATCTCCCCTCTCACGCTAACTGGTTCCTGATTTATCTCAAAAGATCAAATCCTTAACCTTTTTATATCCCACAAAGTTATAATTTATGATAAACTGATTACAGATGGTTCACTCCATTTAAAAGTTGCTCGGTTCTGGCGCGAATAGCTTGCCAGCCAGTAGGCTTTATTTATAGCCCAATCTATTGAGAGTACAAGAGTCAATGACGTACCTCACCTCAGACTAGAATAACTAAGAAGGACACCCTTATGGCTGAAGCTCAAAAAGACGAAAAGCTGGTCAAAGACTATTGCCGCCGTTTGCTCTCTGATCCGGCCTTTAATTCACTTGAAATTCTAGGAATGGGTGATGGGATAGGGCTAGAAGAAGCCTCTTTCCGGGTACAATTAATCGAGGCCAACAATGCGCCGCTCCAGTATAGGGCAGCGGCGGCTACGTTTAGCGGAGCAGAATGGGAGAATTGGGTGAGCGAAGTGGCCTCGGCCTCCAGTTCGGCTAGTGCAGAGGATGAGCAACATACCACCGGCAAGAGTCGCCCCTTATCACCAATTCCAGCCCTTGTAACTGGACGACATTTGGTAATCGTAGGCGATCAGGGTAGCGGCAAAACCACTTTGTTGCGCTGGTTGGCCCTCCATGCGGCCCGCTCTAATACGCCGGATCTACCGGATCTGCCAGTTTTTATCTCACTGGGCGATTATATGAGAACGGGCAATAATGATTTACCTGAGTTTATTGCCCGACGGCTCGGTGCTAGTCGCACTTTTATCGAAGAACGGTTACTACGCGGTCAGCTACTTTTGCTATGTGATGGATTAGACGAAGCCGGGCGGGGCGAACAACGCGGTCAGGAGCGACTTTACCAACAACTAGAAGAGTTTGTGGCACAATACCCCCAATCTTTGGTAGCGGTCTCCTGCCGCAGGGCCGCTTGGCGAAGAGGGTTGCGGGGGTTTAGCGTCGCGGAATTGTGTGACCTAGGCTGGGAAGATGTACAAGATTTTATTCGCAAATGGTTTAATAAAACTCCAGCAGCCGGACGAGAGTTAAATCGCCGTCTCTTGCAGAATTTTGGCCTCCGCTCGATGACGACCTCCCCCTTGCTCCTTTCACTAATTTGTACCATCTTTGAACGGGAAAACAAATTACCCAACCGTCGGGCCGAACTTTATAGCGAATGTATTATGTTGCTACGTCCACGTACTACTCAGACTGGCTCTTTGCGCCGCCTTTCCATTAGCCAAGAGATTGATCTACTCAGCCATCTGGCCTTCTATCTGCACCGTCATTATACCCGTGAATTAACCCGTAGCGAAGCCCTTTCCATCTTGAGGGCGGTACTGCCTAGCTATGGTATGGCCGCCGAAGAAGCCGAAGTTATGCTACTAGCTCTCACCAGTGGACAAGGTCTCCTGCGCCACCAAGCCGATCAGGTTTACGCTTTCGCCCATCTTTCGTTGCAAGAGTTCTTTGCCGCCGAAGCACTGGCAAAGGGCGGAATACCACTGATAAATACCCTTGCACCCCTCCTTTTTGATGATTGGTGGCGCGAAGTAATTTTGTTACTGGCTGGAATTGGAAATGCTACCCCCCTGCTGGATTTGATTTGGAACCAGCGTAATCTAGGTAGTCCCGCTATTCTGCTGGCCTGTCGCTGCATTGGGGAAGAACCGCACTTGCTTGACCCCACGCTAAGCCTAGCTATTATGACCGCCACAATGCAACTCATTTTTGAGGCCGGGGGAAACTATGCAATTAAGGCTCAAGCCATTAATGCCTTGGCCTCGGTCAAGCGCAAAGAAGCCGTCGGCTATCTTGCCGCACTGCTGCCACGTAGCGACATCGGGCGTTTTCTGGATTGGGATTTGTACGGGCGAGTGTTGGAAACCCTTGTACATCTTAACGACCGTACCGCCATTGCGACCGCCTTTGCCTGCCTACGGCGCGAAGAGTTAGACAATCAACAAAAGCTCCGTCTGATAGATGCGTTGGCAGCGGTGGGTAACTGGGAACAGGTCTTGTGTGATCTTAGAATTGTACTTCCCGCCCTCAAAGGCGACCCTAGGGCCAAAGTCTTGTTACTCCTCACCCAAGATGGCGACCGCTCGGCGGTGGGCAAGGCTCTGCGGGTGCTACATGACCCAGAGGTGGACGATAACCTCAAAGCCCGGCTTTTACCGAGCCTTGCCAATGCTTTGGAAGGAAACGGTCCCCGTGAGCCAATCCTAACCGGACACATCTACAAACTCTTACAGGATGGCCCCCGGTTGGGTTTAGGTCTGCGTCTCAAACTCTGTGACTTTGCGATTCAAAGGGGTGGTGCCGCTCGATTGCTCGAATTGATTCGAATGAGACCCCATAGCTTTGAACAAGAGCTACGTCGCCGGATAATCATCGCGGCTACCCGCTTTGGCGGTCCCGAAGTTCTGCCCCGCCTGCTGGCACTGCTCGATGAGGCCGACTCACCCGAATTAAAGCGGCAGGCGATGACCGCATTGATCGCTATTACTACCTCGGAACAGACTGACCAACTCTTGGGCTATTTGAAAAGTAATGCCACTTCTATCAACGAATATACCAAAGCATTGGCACTCTTCGTCGAGGAACTGCAACCCAGCAGAAAGACACGAGCAACTACACAGCGGTTTTTACTCACTCCCCAAGAACAAGCGGTGTTACCTCCTTTACGAGAACGTTCGACTGGAACGCTTAGACGCAATAGCCCCGATACCGCTTTGGCTCGAACCAACTCTACCGACGCGCTACACTATACACTGGAGGGCTATAAAACAATGGCCCGCGAATTGAGCCATCTCTCCTTACAGTCGGTTGAAGATTCTAGGGAGCCCTATCACTACGTTTATAACGTAGGCTTAATTGACGCTATTGCCAATGGCCCACGCTGAGTGGGCCGTTCCTAATGTTTAGTTATTCACAAATTCGGGGTTAGTCTGTAATCTAGGCTACTGCTTTTATCTCGCTTAGCTGATAGATTTAACTTTATAATCTTTTTGTCTAGAGTGTGACCAAAGTACTGCTCCGTACTGGGGTTCATTTTTCTAATTTAAATTTAAAATTTATCATTGGGCAGTACTGCTTAGTAAGATTGAGGACTTGTGAATGCCTCTCGCTCAAAAGTCTCATGCCGTAGGTGTGGGAAATCCGGCAATTGCAACTCGGATTGTACAAAGCTGCAAAAGTCGCTGGGTTACACACGCTCATAATAATCCCGATTTGTGCAACCTCAACCCTGAGTTAACGACCCAACTTAATGACTTTCACCACCGCTTATGGAATAAGCTTAATTACACCCTTTCGACCGGAAATGATCAGGCTCTTTTAGAATTACTTAGAGCGCAGGGTAAAGAGATGGCTGGTATGCACCTACCCTTAACCCAGATAATTGAACAGAGTGGAGCCTGTGTCCATAGTTTGCTCGAAATGGCCCTGACCGAATGTGAAACTAACCTAGAATTAAGCTCAAACCCTAAAGCAATGCACCAGTTCCTTAGCCGATTCAATCGGATGTGTAGTCACCTAAATGTAGCCTTGGTGCAAGGCTATACTGAACAGGTAGATACCGTTTCTCATGGACCCCTCCATAGTCGTTCTAAATCCCGCATTGAGCAAAAAGCCGAAACGCTGGAACTCTTTACCCAACTTTCTAGCGTGATCGGTCCAGGTCAGTTTTCCATCAATCGCTACCGAGCCGGTTCTTTTCTCTTTAATAGTTTGGAGACTCGCCAGAACTGTTTCTACTTTATTCGGGAGGGTACTGTTCAACTTCAGGAATTTTTATCAGATGGTCGGGCGGTAGTACTTGCTATCCTTGGACGGGGGGATGTTTTTGCACGTACCATTCAAGGATCACCCGCAGGCTATTTTCGGGACTTTCAGGTAATGGCTCTGCGTGAAACTGAAATTGTGCTACTCGAAGAAGAAGCACTGCGTCAAGCGATGGAGCGCACTCCTCACGTAGCTTTAGGTATTATAAAAAGTTTTTCCAGCCAACTTGCCGATATTCAGCAGGTCATTGAAGGGCTACTCTCCCGTGATATTACTTCTCGCCTGATTCATATTCTATTACAGCTAAGCAATGAATTTGGTCAAACTACTCCGGCTGGTACGCTGATTGACTTTCCTCTTACCCATCAGCAACTCGCCGATATGTTGGGTAGTAATCGCGTAACTATTACCCGTCGTCTAGGCGAACTAAAAAAGCAAGGCTTACTCGAAGTAAATAAACATTCTATCATACTTTATGACCTAGAACGTTTGGAAAAAGTTGCTTGCTAACAAAATTCCACTAACCGAACCTAGGTTCGGCAGCTTCTTACAGGTTTATAAATTTGCCTCTATAGACTAGCAATTTCAAAAATAATTTATGTAGACTGGTTTTGGTTTCAATTAATTTTAGCTATTAGACCGGAAAACCAGTTTACATAAACTTCAGGTCAGACCATAGAAGAGGGTCTATGCAAACGCAGACTTTTGTACGCTGTTTTACTAAAGGCTACGGTTTCAGAACAATTTTACCCATTGTCTGACGATTTTCCATCTGACGGTGGGCTTCGGCGGCTTCGGCCAGAGGAAAGACATGGTTAACCAAGAGTTTGACTCGCCCACTGACGATGTAGTTCAGTAATTCGGTCATACTTGGATTCATGATTTCGGGCCGGGTAGAGATTTGCCGGAGGTGAAAACCAATAACCGCTTGGCATTTAAGCATCAAGTCTGCCGAATTTAGTTGAGCGGGTTGACCACTGGCTACTCCAAAAACTATCACGCGCCCAAAAGGGGCCAGACATTGAAAATTCTGAGCGAAATTTTTGCCGCCGACCATCTCAAGGATGACATTTACCCCTTTTCCATTGGTAAGTTCTCGCACCTTCTCCGGCCAGCCCTCTTCGGTATAATTAACCCCAGCGTCGGCTCCTAACGAAAGTGCTAAATCCAGCTTTTCCTGAGTACTGGCCGTCGCAATTATTTTACCCGCTCCCATCACTTTAGCCAGTTGAACCGAAAAGAGACCCATTCCACCGGCTGCAGCATGTACCAAAACACTTTCGCCCGCTTGCAACCGCGCAGAAGTCTTTAGAATGTGGTAAGCAGTCAACCCCTGCAAAGGAATAGCGACGGCTTGCACGGCATCTAAGCCACGCGGTATACTTGCTAGAGAGGTGGCGGAGAGGGCGATGTATTCCGCATAGCCCCGCCCACCTGCTAGGCCAACTACCCGCGTACCCTCTTTAACTGAATTAACTCCGCCGCCTAGTTTTACCACCGTTCCGGCTACTTCTGCTCCCGGAATAGAGGGCAAGGGTATCTGCTCTAAGTAAATTCCTTTGCGCCGGGCTACATCTACATAATTTACCCCGGCGGCCTCCACCTTGATTAAGACCTGACCGAGCCTTGGTTGAGGTGCTTCGACTTCTTCTAGCTTTAATACCTCTGGCCCACCAAATTCGTAAAACTGAATCGCTTTCATGTATTTAACTCCTCTTCTGCTAAATAATAAACTCCACTTAGAAGCATCTAGTCTCCCATAGACCGCTTTAAGGGAAAACCTTAATTGATAAACCCGGATATATAAGATTAGTAATATAGCGATTACTTGAAGATTGAGGGATAACCTGTGTAACACATATGCGTGGCGTTCTACTACATAGGTTGCGGCCCTCCGCCCGCAGCATAATTTCGGTGTAGGAAGTAAAAGCAAAAAGAACTAGGATCAGCACGAAGGCGATGACCCATCCAACCCGAGGCGAAGGAATTTCAAGGGCTTGAACCGGACGGAGGTGATTTGGGAAAGGCATGGGTACTGGTTGATAGCCGAAGGAAGCGTAACGATAAGGCTGGTTAGCCGGGCCGTAGTAGGAGCCGTTTTCAGAATTAGTAGCACCAGCCCTAGAGTCAACAAAGTCAAGGGCGAGACCATTATAATTTACAACCAGACCGGGACGCACTCGTGCGGTACGAAGGGTAATTACCCTTAATAGCAGGAAGAGAAGAGCCGCACTTATTAAAGAGAGTATAATGCTGGCAACTATTTGGTCTCCAGTGATAATCAGAATATCGGCATTGCTATACTCATAGTTGCTATCGCGCAACGCCTGATTAATGGCCTCACGGAAGAAGTTGACGATGGTAGGTAGCAAATTAAAGCCAAAGTGGGCCGCCATACTAGCATAGATTGAGCCAGTGGTGAGGGTCAGGTAAGCCAGGATCATACCAGCGATAGCGGTATCCAAGAGACGATAGGGATATTGGTGAAAGAGGCCAAAAAAGAGGCCCACGATCAAGATACAACGCCAATAGCCGAACCTGCGGTAGCCTGCCATCACAAAACCCCGGTTCAAAATTTCTTCGCAAATAGGAGCCAGTACCAGTGCTACCAGAGCCAAAAGCCACTTACCGACAGGCGTACCATCCTCCAGCTGGTCAGGCAGGTAAAGTGGGCCAAAAATTTGTAAGAGCCAATTGCTCACAAACGAGGGCAGGCGCACCGCAAACTGGGCGACTAACCCAACTAGGGCGCATAACGCCAACGTGCCAAGTTGGAGGGGCTGGCGGCTAAAGACCTGCTTAAAGTCATACTTCAACACTTTGCAAAAAATCAGGGGTAAAGCTGCTACTAGAATAATCTCGCCGATAAAAGTGACCCAAATTGAACTTAGGCCAAAAGTACGCCTACCAACCAGAGCCAAAAGATTAAACAAGACCATGGCCACCAAAAAACAGACGGTAGCAACGGTGGGGCTAGGCAAACGGTAGACTACAGGCTTAGGTGCAACCGGATCAACCCCTGCTACTGGTAGAAAGTCTGCTGGTATTGGAGACTGTGGAGGAGGATTATAGCTCATAATGATTATCCCACCTTCTAATTCTCTGGTCTGATATAATTGCCTACCAGTACTCGATTTTGGGCTGAAAGAGGATGGTTTTATTCAGCCGATGACTAGCGGTTATTTTAACATAAAAGGGCTGAGCTGTGAGGAACCAGAGCGAGTTAACCAGATTTATCAAAAGTGAAGCGCAAGAAATAGGATTTGATCTGGTAGGAATTGCTCCGGCTTTGCCTTTCCCTGAAACCGAACTACGCTTACTGGATCATATTGAAAAGGGGCGCATCGCAGGACTGGCTTGGTTTACCTCGGAACGAGCCAGCTTTTCGTCTGATCCGGTCAATTTGCTGCCAGAGGTGCGTTCGCTTATTTCAGTGGGTATGAGCTATCTAAGCAAGGAACCGGAGAAACTTGGAGATGCTCCTACCGGACGGATAGCCCGATATGCTTGGGGGCAAAACTATCACACCGTACTAAAAAAGATGATGGGGCGGCTTTTTGAGCGGATCAAGGAATATCTAGGTGAGTCGGCTCTTCCGTCCCGATTAGTGTTGGATACGGCGCGGATTGTAGACCGAGCGGTAGGGCAACGAGCCGGGCTGGGCTTCTTTGGTAAAAATACCAACCTGATAAATAAAACTTATGGCTCGTGGATTTTTCTGGCGGAAATTCTGACCGACCTCGAACTGGACTATGACCCGCCTAGTTGGGGTAATTGCGGACACTGTACCCGTTGTATAGAGGTCTGCCCAACCGGGGCAATTGTGGAACCTTGGGCCGTAGTTAACGACCGCTGCATCTCCTATCTAACGATAGAACTGGAGGGACTGATTCCAGAGGAACTACGGGCAGGGATGGGGAAATGGGTCTTTGGCTGTGATTTGTGCCAAGAGGTCTGTCCTTACAATAAGAGAGCCTTGATTACTAACCATCCTGAGTTTCAGCCACCTGATTCTTTTGACACCCAGCCCGATTTGCTGGAATGGTTGCGATTGACCGAAACCGAGCCGCTTTTCCGCGAAAAGTTTCGGGGTAGTCCCCTGTTGCGTCCCAAGCGAGCCGGGCTACGCCGCAATATTGCTATCGCTCTAGGTAATAGCCCTAGCCGGGCGGCGGTGGCTCCACTGAGTCAAGCCCTGCGGCACGAACCCGACCAGCTAGTGCGTACACACCTAGTCTGGGCGCTGGGTCAGATTGGAGGGATGGAGGCCAAACAAGAGCTTGAGCAGGCGTGGGTGCAAGAGACCTCTGAGATAGTGAGGGTGGCTTTGCAAAAAGCCTTTGAGAGCTAAATTGTCTATAAACGGAAAATGATTCTATCAGCTGATAGAATCATTTATCCGAACCCGTTTTTATATTAAAAAGTTCTAGGACTTTACCTATATCTATGTCACTTCACTTTAATAAGTAAAGTTTAACACTGCTAGATTTAGATTTTATGGCGTTAAGATTACAGTTGTATTACAAAGCCGCCGCTTAGATGGCAGCAGAGGCTTTGTCAAGACGGGCAAATTCCCGTTCGGTGAGTTGCCAGCCCAAGGCACCGGCATTTTGTGTGGCCTGTTTTGCATTTTTTGCACCGGGTATCACCAATACCAACTTGTCCCGACTCAATAACCAGTTTAAGGCAACTTGGGCCGGAGTCTTTTCCCGCTCGGCAGCAATTGATTTCAACTCCTTAATAAGCGGCTCGATCTTTGCCAAGCCCTTCGTCCGAAAATTAGGCATAAAGCGGCGCAAACCCGAAACTTCTGTCGCTCCCTGACCAGAGTATTTGCCCGTGAGTAAACCTTGAGCCAGAGGACTGTAGGCAATCAGCGAAACGTTCAACCGACGGCAGGCCTCCAAGACCCCATTCTTTTCGGGTTTGCGGTGCAAGAGGCTATACTGCACTTGGTTAGAGGCCAATTTTACACCGTATTTTTCCAAGAGGTTAGCCGCTCGTTCCAACTGTGCGGCATTGTAGTTGCTAACTCCAACCGCTTTAGCTTTACCCAGCTTAACCGCCCCGGAAAGGGCCACCATCAAATCTTCCTGCTGGATCAAGCTATAGGGCCAGTGAACTTGATAGAGATCTACACTGGAAAGACCTAGGCGGTTAAGGCTGGCCTCCAGTGCCTTCTCCACCTCGGCAGGCTTGAGACGCATAGGCAAAGGGGCGTACTTGGTGGCAATTACCACCGGACTATTGGCTTTACGTGCAGCCTTTCCTAGCAGGGTTTCGGAAAGACCTCTGCCATAAACTTCGGCGGTATCGAAAAAATTGATTCCTGCCTCCAAGCTGGCCTTAAAAGCATCGTCTACATCCTGAGTACCATAGCTCTGCCCATATTGCCAAATAGAGGTATCGCCCCATTGCCAAGTTCCAACTCCAACTGCTGAAACTTCCAAAGTCGAGCCACCAATATGACGAATATCTGTTTGTAGAACCATTTTCTACTCCTTACTATAAAGTTAATTTTTATTTATACTTCAAACGCTATATTATGACACGATCCTCAAGTTTCGCAAACAACCCCACTTTGAACCGTATCTTCTCAATAGGTAGGGGTTGTAAGCTGGCCTATTGAACAACCAGTTGACCCAGTTTACATAAACCCGCCGTAGGCTGGTTGCAAATTGGCTTCATTTCGGGCGTATGCAATACGCCCCATACCCTGAATTAAAAAGAAGATACGAGTTTTATGTAAAGAAGCTTAGCGATTCTTTCAAAAGGATATTGCTTTAATAAGAAACAAAGTATATGATGATTATCACAGTTTTTAAACTAGGTTAATTCACGTATCATCTCAAAATTTCGTGGTAGGGGTGTATTGCATACGCCCAATGTGACGCGGGTTTATTCAATAAACCCCTACTTATTGAGAAGATACTAATTCACCAAGCCTTAAAGTGAATAACTCAGAAACAAACAAGAAACTCAGATAATGCAACAAGGTTTTACCAACTGACGAATTGAAGGAGTTACACATAGATTTCATTGATAGGATTCGCGAACTATCAGCGCGTATCCCTACTATTCCTCCTCATTCCGAAGAGAGGTAACACTGGATGCAATTCCTTCAATGATTAAATAGATACAAAATTCTATTACCAACAGAATATGACCCCAAAGAGCAAATGCCTCGACATAACTTAGGGCCAATCTATCTCCAGAGCTGAGTGAGTAGCTATTTTGGTGCAATAATTCATTGACACGCTGATCGCACAAAACGGAGATGGTAAACCAAGTAACCACAAACAAAGCAACCTCAACGATTAATCTAATACGTACCCGCTTCACTCGGTTTTTTATTGCTAGGGAGAGTAAAAAAGGAATCGTAAATAAGATACCAGAAAACAGAGTAATCACCATGATTGCCAACATTATATTAACCCTCCTGATTTTGGCTCAGTACTCTAAAGCTGCTTCTTAACCATTGCTAGAGAAAATAAAATTCTGCACATCTCTTCTAGCTTGCCTGCGCTTGCAAGCGTTATGTTGTACAGGCTTAGTTTAGCTCAGATTAAGCTGTAAAAAACAGGGGAAAAGCTGCCAAAAGCTGTATGGAGAGGAAAATTAGTAAATAGGCAGAGCTATTTCCTACAATTCAAGCTTTGGTTTATTGTAAGATGCTGCTCCGCCAGTTGGCCTTACTACAAAGTTTGGGTAAGGACGGCCTTGATTTGTTCTGCGGCGAAATCAATTTGAGTGCGCTCGATAACCAGAGGCGGTAAGAGATGCAACACATTTGGCCCGGCGGGTAGGGTCAAAACCCCTTGTTCCATCAAAGCTTTCAGGTAGGGTACTACCTGAAAGCTTTAGCTCTAGGCCAATAATCTCGCCTCGCCCCAGTACTTCACGCACCACGCTACCGGGTTCTCCTACCAACGGACGGAGCCGCCTCAAAGGTTAACTCTGTGGGAGTGCGGCTCCGTCCGCCAACTTTGCAACGTAGTTACCAATAAGTTTTAACTAACGGGTGGGCGTTCTTTCGCTGACGAGGCCGAGACTTTGCAGGTTTTCCATACGGGGAGTACCATCATCATTGAAGCCACGTAGCATATAATATTCGGTCAACATACGACTAAGTTCGATGCTCTGTCCTGCGGCTTTACCCTCGTTAAGTCGGTCGTTGAGCAGACGTTTGGGAAGGGTATCGTCTATGGTGGGGTGCATCCCGAAACGCAAGTTGAACATCCGCTCGATAGTGCTGATTCGTTCCCCGGTCATCATCACATCCATTTCGGTAAAGCGAGTGCCAGTGGCAAACGAGAGCAGCGCGGCTAAATCATGCGGTTTGAGAGCATAAGCCGTGAAAGCGTAGTGCTTACAGATCGAAGCTGAATCCAAAACCGCTCCAAAATATTCGTGCCAAACCACCATATTAGATTTACCTTGCCAATCGGCAGGATCGGCGGCACTCGCATAGATAAACTCATTTTCAGCTTCAGCCAAGCTTTTATCGAGAATTTCAAACTGCGGCATATGCAAACCAGTATCACCACCCCGGTTGCACACCGCCATCGCCAACGCATGTGCTTTGGCAGCCCGACCATCTAAGGCGGGCAGTTCGAGACCCTTCACCTCCATGGCAAAGTCTCGACTACCAGGAATGGTGCGTGAAATGTTGCGAACGCCGCGGGCCAACAATTCACCAGCTCCTTGGCGGGCGGAGGTTTGGCGAATCAAATCCAAGAGGAGGTCTTCGTTACCCCATTCTATCACCTGTTCGTTGTAAAGACGACGCTGGTAGGCTTCCATCAGAAAGGCAATACTACCGCCTAATGAAATCTGATCCATACCTAATTCTTCACAGAGATGGTTGGCCTCGATCAGGGTATTGGCACTAGAAATACCACAACGCGGACCTAAACTAGCAATTACCTGATATTCCGGGCGGTTGCGGCGGATGTGGGTTTGATTGCGCGAAATTTCAATAAAGGCTTTGCAGGGCATAATACAACTACTGCAAGGCCGATCTACCAGCTTACGGTCGGGGCCACGCGAAAGGTTATCCATCGTATTGCGGCTAAGACCGATGATCCGGTTAAAAACCCCGTCCTGCCCATTGCGGATAGAAAGGGCTCCATTAGTGTGAGCAATTCCGACCAGTTCAGTCGTACCATAGCGGCTCATCGCATTGAACATCCGATCATTGCGAAGGGCGATATGGGTCTCTTTCATCTTGTTCAAGAATTTGTCAGCATGAACCACATTCACGTCGTGTGTCCCGTGAACGGCAATCGCTTTCAAATTCTTGGCACCCATCACTGCCCCTAGGCCAGTCCGGGCCAAGTGGTCAAGATGGTCGCACAAGATACTGGCATAAAGCACCCGATTTTCCCCGGCCGGGCCAATCGTTGCCACCTTATAATCGTCACCCAGCCGCTCGTGCAACAGGTCAATGGTGCTATGGGTAGTGCGCCCACGCAACCAGTCGGCGGGCTTAATTTCCACCCGATCATCATCTATTTCTAGGTAAACCAACTCATCCGACTTACCCTGAATGACAATCATATCGTAGCCAGCAAATTTCAGTTCACTGGCCCAAAACCCCGCTACCGTATCCTGACCAATCAGGCCCGTAAGCGGAGAGCGCGTGGCAACGGTGAGACTAGCGGCGGCGGGAGCCATCGTACCATTGAGTGGCCCGGTCGCAAAAATCAGGAGGTTTTCAGGGGCAAACGGCTCGGTTCCTTTTGGTAGCAGCTCATAGAGCATTTTTACAGCAAAACCGCGTCCACCTAAATAATCCCGCTTGAGAGGCTCAGGCAGGGGTATAGTAACAACTTTACGGGTAGTTAAGTTTACACGAAGAACTTTATTGGCGTATGACATTGGTTCTCTTCACTCTAACCTGCTGTGGAAGTGTCCGTTCTAACGGCCATGTTGTATTTTATAAGTTACAACAGCTACAACAAGGTGATTGTAATTTTACTCTAATGCGAGTCAAAAGGCAATAGCCATGCTATGTCAAGTTGCGCCTTTTTCAACCAATTTTTAAATTCGGATTTGCTTCTTTAAGCTAGGCCACACTTGAGGGACTCCGCAGGTGTGGCCTAGCCTCAAAGTGAACTATAAATCTACTTCGCAGCTACCCGACGAACAGGCCAGTTCCTGCGCGGCGGTGGTAAGATCGCTCAACTCATAACGATAAAGCTTCGAGAAATCTACCTCTGGAAACTCTGCCGCGAGTTTGTGGTACTCTTCCGCCGAAATTTCGATATAAGGCAATTGGGCATACAGAGCATCAAAGGTAGGCAGAAAGGCCATCCCCCCAAGCTGACTGCGATGCTCCCAAATCCAACTCAGCAAATCCAACACCTCATCAGGCCGATAGGTAATCGTTATCGAAGGATTATGCTCCGTCCAGTATAACTTATTTTGCAGCCAATAATTGCACTGCTCAATGGCAGTACGGCGGTTACGAGTGATCGCCCCTTCAGGTGATTTTACCGGGAAGTGAATCACCCACGTGGTAGCGTTCTCCGGGGTTTGCCCATTCTCTGGATCCATTGGTACACCAGCCTCACGCAAAACCCGAAAGATGGGTGAGTGTCCCGCCACTCGCACATTCCGAACATAATACGGGGACCAACGCGCATGTAGACCAGAGGCACAGTTGACCATTTGGCTAGTGTTGCCGCTAGGCTTAACGCAGGTTAAAGCCGCCGCCTGATTAACCCCCAACTTTGCTGCGGTTTGGCGGTTAACCTCTTGGGTATACTGGCGTAACCGGGCCTTGATCTCGGCATCCTGAGCCGCCACACTGTCCAATTGTCCAGTTATGTCAACTCCTAGCAAACGCTCCTCCTCACAGTTACGTTGCCAGATCGGACGCAAGCCGGGGAAGTAAGTGGCGGTAGCCTGAATTGTGCCGATAATGGTAGCAAGCTCCACCTTTTCCTGTAAGCTCTCCAAAGTGTCATCTTGTCGGGCGATGACCGCGCTTAGGTTACAGAAGGCCCAAGGGCGCAAGATGATTTCGCCGCAGTTGTGAGCCATAAAGCCATTGGCATCAAAAGCGTTGGGGCCGGGTACAGAACAATCGTAGACGGCTTCCACACCATCAGGAGTGATCGAAGCAACGGTAGCCCGGAAGAACTCGCGGTTAGGAGTCCGCTTGTAAACCGAAATAAGCCTCTTTAGTCGTTCTGCCTTAAACGGTTCGCTAAAGCCTATTTGAGTAGCAAAAGTTATAAGGTTAGCCCCAGCAATCGCGAGTTCGTGTTGTGCTTGGGTAAAATATTCCTTCAGGCCACCTTTGCCGTCCGGCATCAACCGAAAGCCCTCGGCCCGGCGGTTTTGGTAAATCGTGGAAGCAATGCCTAAACGCAACAACATGCGTTGCACTGCCTTGAGAGTCTGGAGGTTGCTCTGGCTAAGGCGAACACTCACCCCTTTCGCTTGGCTACCGCTAATTGTACCATCAGCATCGAATAAGCTCTGCAGAAAACCCAAGTAGAAATCGCTGGAAGCCTGCTCTACAAGGGACGTAATCTCTTTGTGAGCTTGCCTAATACCATAAGTTTGAGCAAGCTCAGCGAGACCAGCCGAACTTACGCGATATTTACCCGGTTGAGTAGCCGCCACTGCCGACAAATCAGCACGAGTTCGGACACTCTCTTTAACCCTTCCTAACGCCTGCTGAGCCATATATTCGCTCTTCTCACCCCAGTATTCTAGGTGAGCCTGAGTCTTAACCTCTACCGAAAGACCGGGACGGCTGGAGAAAGTACCATCACCCAACAGTGAACCCAATAGCCAACCTTCAGCGTAATTGCCGTAGGAAGTCCAGTAACCGGACGCGCGATGGTCGTGCAACTTGACTAGATCACCGGGTTTGAGCGCGGATAATTCTCGCCATTCGGTGCGTTCGGTCTTGGGAGTATGGTAAGTAACCACCTCAACCTTATGATTTTCGGTGAGGCGTAGTTCATAGCCCTCTTTGGTCAAGAGACGAGAAACCGGTTTATCCCCGGTATGCCAGAAACCGACTTCGGTGGTAGGATAAAGCTCTCCATTGACCAGCGTAAGATGAGATTTGCCAACCAACTGATTAACTTGGCGGGGGCCATCTTCGGTCATCACCCAAGTATCGCCCGTAACACAGGGATTAGTACCAAATCTGACGGGCTGAACCGAACCATCGGGCATAGTCATGGTGGTGGAGCGGCGCTCCGGTTTCAAGTCTAGGGCAGCCTGCCGATTAAAGATCCCCGGCTCACCCCTTCCCGACTCTACCATATCCAGCACTTGATGAGCTACCTCCAATTGAGATAAACCACCCTCCGGCCAAACCGCACTATTGTTGGCGTTCCAGCGTTGGCTATTCTCGCGCTCAAAATCGCCGTTCTTACAGTGGCGCATCTCTAAGTCATCGTAATCGAAGAGGGAGAGCATCGCGGTGCGCCGAACCCCCCCACTAACGGCAGCGTTACCAACAATACACATTATGTCGTGGGCATCAATCGAACGCAGGAAGCTTCCCTGACGAGAAAACAAGCGGGAACGGACAAATTCCAACATCGCCCTAAGTGGCTCTGGACCAGAGGCACGACCACCTTTGGTACGCAGTGGCGCACCCGCTTGGCGAAGCCGGGTGAGATCAAAGCGAATATCACCCCCCTCAAACCAAGTTTCGAGGCCAATTCGTAGTGCCTGCGCCCAGCCCTCGGCTGAATCTGGGACGGTAAAAGTAGGGGCCATCTGTCCGGTCTGACGACGAATCCGGGGAAAATTTTCGATATACTCGCGCTCGACCGAAAAGCCGACCCCACAGCCACTCATCGAGATAATCAAAGCTTCCACAAAAGAATCAATACTTTCGACTGGCTGGTAGGAACAGTTATAGATGGTAATATTGGAACGACGGGCGGCAGGTCCAGCCATCGCCAGAAGGCGCATCGAGGGCATAACCTTCATCTCTAAAATACCACGCCGAAGACGTTCGTAGGTCTCGGCTTCTAGGCGTGACCCGGCCAACTCATAGAGGAAGTTGACGGTGCGATTGACCGTCTCCACCCACGTCTCGCGACGACCTAGCTTGTAGTCGAAGCGGGAGTATTTATCAAAGAATTGAAACTGCTGAAGTTGGGTGGGGAAATAATGGGACGATTGGGCAAAAGCCTGACGTACCTCCTCTGGCACAGGACGTTCCTCGCGCTCACGGGCATGTTCGGCGCGGTAGAGGATGTAGCGTTTGGCGGCCTCAAATTCGCCTGCTGCCTGCAAAACCATCTCGACAATATCTTGTACACTCTCGACCGTTGGCGGTGTACCCTTTGCCACTACGATATTGGCAACGCGCCGGGCTAATTCATGAACGCTAGTTCCTGGGGTGCGGTTGAAACTGGCAAAGCAGCGGTGGAGTGCCTTCTCGATCCGTTCAATCTCAAAAGAGACGACCTTGCCATCGCGCTTGACAATCGTACCCGGAAATACAATTCTGGTAGAATCAAATGTTTCCATCAACATATAATGACCCCTTTCTAAATTTTTCAATAGTTAATCTGCCTCGGACGGTTTTAGGTAACTTCGCTACTTTTTGTCTATCTCTCTCTTAAATTTATCCTGTACCTTTTTATGCCACTGACAAAAAAGGTCACAACAAATAAACTTCTGCTCTAAGGTGAGCAAAGTCAAACTGAATAAAAGCTGACCAAAGTTATTAAAAATTAGAGTTTAATAGAGCAGATCAAGGGCTGATACCCTCTTGAAGAGCAGCGTGGATGTGCTGTTTTTCACGTTTCTCACGTTCCTGATTGACCAGTTTATCCATTTCGTTACGCATTACATCTAAATCGGCAAATTCGCGGTAGACCGAGGCAAAGCGGATATAAGCTACCGGGTCAGCCGCTTGCAATTTATTCATCACTAGTTCACCAATGCGGCGGCTAAGTATTTCGAGTTCGCCGTTTTGAAAGATTTCGGCTTCCACTTCGTCAATCAATTGCTTGATTTGTGCGGCCTGAGTGGGACGTTTGGTGAAGGCGGTCAGGACACCTCGACTCAGCTTTTCGCGGCTATATTCTTCGCGATTGCCATCTTTTTTAATTACCAAAACATTGATCGGCTCGACTCGCTCATAGGTAGTAAAGCGATGACCACATTTAAGACATTCGCGGCGGCGGCGAATACTTTCCCCCTCGCGCAAATCACGTGAGTCTATTACTTTGGATTCCCGATTATGGCAGAACGGACATTTCACCCGTTTTTATGCTTTCTTTACTAAGCTCTTATTCGGAGCCGAACCACCATTGAACCAATCTGAAGAGAACCTTTTAGGCCACATATCTAAATGTTGTACTACTCTTAGAACTATAGCACAAGTTATGGGCAGAGTCAAGAGCAATGCTGGGATATGTTTCATTCGCTCTGGTTATATAATCATTCAAATTGATATTATAATAAACACGGGCTTCCCAATCCCAAGTGGAAAATGCCCCTACCTGCTCATCAAGGCCGACTAGCTGGAGGAGAAGTCACCGCTACACGAGGGGTACTGCTAGGTTTAGTGGCAGTATTAAACCCACTCGGCGTAACCCGCTTGGGCGGCACCGGCGTGGCGGTCGGCTCGGCATAGTCTTGCCCCAATACCACTACTAAATCAGGGCCACCCTCGGCAGTGCGCTCTCCTGTTTTGATAGTCGCCGCCGGGAAGAGACCGCTAAGGGTACGCAAGCTGTAACGGGCCTTGCCCTTGGTGTAATCCAGAATAGTAGTCACTGAAGAAGGGTTAGCCCAGATGGAGGGCAAAACCTCAAAGCCAGTGGTTTGTAAACTTTCGCTAACACTGCTACCATATTTCCACAAGCCACTAGCATTTTGAACCTGAACCTTCATATTCTCATAGCGCAATTCTGGTGCGTTTAGGCCAAGCTGCAACCACTCTTGAATATCTTTGTAATTACCCTGCCCCGCTTGAGGTATTAAAATATAGCCAGTTGCGGCAGAGGTGGAATCGTAGAGAAAGTTGCTACTCAAAATTTGGGAAATAAAGAGTACATTATTGATTTTAGCTGCGCCCTCATTGGTACGGAAATAATCGGTCAAGCCGCGGGCTTCGCTGAAGGAGAGACTAGTACGCATATTGCCCTGCAAAGCGTCCATTATACTCAAGGTTTTGAAGAGAAGATCAGGCCGAATTAGTTTTTCCTTAACCGCCTGAACCACCTTCATCTGACGCTTAGAACGGTTGAAATCATTGCCGTCTTGGGACGATTTACGGCTACGGGCAAATTCGATAGCCCGCTCCCCGTTTAGATGGTTGGGTCCAGCCTCAAAGTGAATATGTTTATAGCTGGCATCAATTTCCGGGTTATCGTTAGCCGGATATTCATAATCATCAAAGGTGGTATCCACCACCACATCCACGCCGCCAATCGCATCAATTAAACGTCGGAAACCATCAAAGCTAAAAGTTACCCAATAATCAATCGGAATACCCGTAATCTCTTCGACTATATCTTTGGTAAGATTGGCCGCTGCATCTATTTTGGTGTTATCATCGCTGTAACGATAGCGGGGCGAAAGTTGGGCAGACGCAACGTTATTTTCTACTATAAAAGAAAAAGCAGCATTAATCTTACTCCAAAAGCCGATTTTAGAACCACCATAAGGTATAAAAGCATAAAAATCACGTGGAATATTGACCATTGAGACCGCTTTATGGGCTGGATCGTAGGTAATTAAGAGGATAGTATCGGTCAGAAACGCACCGTCGTGGCCTTTTCCGCCATAGCCCAACACTAGCACCGAGACCCGTTCACCACGCCGAATACGCTGCACAATAGCGGGCGTGTTATCGGGAGTAGCGGTGATGGCCGGACGAGGCACAAAAGTAGGCAAAACTACCACTGGGGCTACCTCGGCCTGTACCAATACCTTGGCAGCGGTAGGAGATGCCACCGCCGTTAGTAGGGAGGGTGCATTATGGCCGCCCAAGGTGGCATTTACAAAGCTAACCGCCCGAAAATAAAAGAAGAGTGCCACTCCCGTTGCTATCACCAACACACCAAAGACCATCCAAATAGTCCACAGCCAGAAAGTTGATTTTACGGGTTGGACTGATTTCTTAGAGCCAGTAGAAAAGGCATTGAGGCGGGTAGGAGCTTCTGGTCCGATGCGAGTAGGAATTGATGGTTGGAGACGACTACTAGGCGGATTGAGGCGGGTAGGTATTTCTGAGTCGAAAAGGGTTTGTTTGGAAGTGCGTCCTTTATTAACTTCGTTTTGGTTCAATTTATCTCTTCCTGTTTTTCGTCTTAATCTTCTCAGTTGCTTGGTAAAGTGTGTTGGATAAGAATACGCTATCGCTCTCAATAATAAACGCATTAAACCCTAACTGGTTACGCACTACACCTGCCTTCTGCAAAGAGCCCCTTACCACCAAGCCAAAGTAATAGTTCAAGTTACGATTTTAGCATAATTCTCGGTAGCTGTGTTTTCATTTCAATGTGGCTCCTCTTCACTACCATCCCTTAGCCAAAAACAGATCATCTCAATAAGTAGGGGTTTATTGAATAAACCCGTCCCACATTGGGCGTATGTAATACGCCACTACCCGATTTTTTGAGAGGATAGCCAAAACGGTTAGAGCTTTGGTTGAAAACTCCCGGTATAAAATGAAAAAACCCCGGATAATCCGGGGTTTTTCATTGTTCTATCTAATAAGCACCGTCACACTTGACTACAGCACTGATGGTCTTGAAGAGGATTTTGATGTCCATTAGCAGAGACCAATTCTCGGCGTAGTAAATATCCAGTTTAACCATATCTTCAAAGCTAAGTGAACTTCGACCACTTACCTGCCACAACCCGGTCAAGCCAGGGGTAACTTCTAGGCGGCGATGCTGCCAAGGCTGGTAGCGAATTACTTCACGCGGTAGACCAGGGCGCGGCCCGATCAGGCTCATTTGACCAAATAGGACATTGAAGAACTGGGGTAGTTCGTCAATACTGGTGCGGCGGATAAAGCGACCTACTCTGGTTACACGCGGGTCATTCTTCATCTTGAAGGTTGCGCCATTGGTCTCGTTATGTTTTTCCAGTTCGGCTAACCGAGCATCGGCATCGGTATACATTGACCGGAACTTGTAGAAGGTAAACGTCTTACCATCTTTGCCCACGCGGGTCTGACGAAAGATGACCGGGCCTTTCGAGTCCAACCAAACCGCTAAGGCCACAAACAGCATCGGGATAAACGCCACCAAGATCAGAAGGCTAACTCCAAAGAGGTCAAAGGTGCGTTTGAGGGCGGCGTTGAACCCGTCCAGTGGGGGGCGGTCTGTTACGATTAAGGGAAGACCATTGATCTCACGAACATTCATCTCACCAAGTTTCATTTCAAGCTGATCCGAAACCGGGTTAACGATATGAAGATGGCCTAGTGGAGTTTTAAGGATTTCGAGTTCGATATTCTGATTCTGCTTAACGTAACTCATTTTTTCCCCTCTCAGTAATACTATATTGCAGGAACAAAGGATAAGATCATTCAGGGCAAGACTAACTTAGGATAAATTTGGCTCTAATAATTAGACTTACTTAAAGTAGATCCAAATCTTAATTTAGCTTGCTTGTAAAATGGAATGATCCTTGCCTTTACGTTCCGAAACTTCACTCATCATGTTGAAGCCAACTACTAAAATTACCTTGAATAATGTGGTAAACTTAGTATGTAGTTAAAACCCTTTTCAGCTTAGTAATCTGAATGGGTACTTTCTAGCTTACAAGAGCCTCTTTAAGGGCTTTACTTTAAGGTAGAGTTCGTACCAATTTGTCTTCGTAAAGACAATTAAGATTACGAAATGCTTTCGTTAAGGAGATTTTAATGCCCACAATGATTCTAAACCAGTGTGTGTACCCATTATTTTATATTAAGGTACTATGTCGAGAGTACTAAGTTAAGATAAAAAATCTAATGTTTGGAGTAGATATTACGTAAGGAATGTGCCTAATATATAATTTCTTTAATGCTACTTATATATCGTTAAAACTTGGAAGAGTTAGGGTAAGAAAAAGGCGGAAAAAGAGTTGCCATCGGCCCTGTTTATCCGCCCAGTGAAGCAAATCTTAAAGTTTAAATATGGAGTAATTGTTCTATGACTCAATACCATCAAGATACCGCCCTAGAAGCAGTAATACAACGTGCCGGGTGGGAGCGAGCGGTCTTTTACTACTTGGAACAAGATCAATTAGAGCCAGCCCTCCCTTTTTTCTCAAAACTACAAGCGTTGGGTGAGCCACTCCCGGCCCGGTTGGTTCAAAGCTTGACCGAAGCCCTCTTTGAAGCGAAGCGGTATGAGGAAGCTTCTGCCATCCTAGAAGCGCAGATACCCGCCCTTCCCGAAAAAGAACAAACGGTTTTACGCGACCTGCTGGCACGAATCTATCTCAAAGCCGGACAAACGGAGCAAGCTACTAAAATCTGGGTGGACTTATTCACGACCCAGCCCGACTATTCTCCTGCGGCCCTCCGGTTAGCCGACTACTATGCCAAAAGAGAGCAAGCCGATGCCGCCGCCTCTGTTTTGCTAAGGCTAGTACAGGTGGCCCCTACTCCTCAAAATTACCTAGCCGCCTATAGTAGGTTGAAGCGGCTCAAATCCAAGTTAAGTAGCCCCGCCCCCAACACTACGCTAAGGCTGGCTCTAATTGGTACCTCTACTCTAAATGACCTGTTAGCCTATTTAGACCTGAATTGCCGCTTGGCCGGGTTACGTCCTGAAACTTATCTAGGAGGCTTTAACCAATACACGCAGGAGATTTTGAACCCTACTAGTACCCTCTATGAATTTGCGCCCGATTTGATAATTTGTAAACTCGATGCGGTTTTACTCTTCCCTGAAATTGAAACCAAACTACTAACCATGAACGGGGAACAACGTCGAGCCGAAGCGGAGACCATTATAGAACGCCTAACCGGGTTGTTGGGAACGCTGACCAACCGCACTACGGCCACCGTTCTGATCAATAATTTTCCACTGCCTGAATATTCACCCTTTGGCATCGCCGATACACGCGAGGAATTTGGACAGGCTTCTTTCTACAGCTACCTAAATGACAAATTATCTAAGACTATCGCCCAACGTTTTCCTACTGTTTATCTGGTAGATGAGGAACGGGTGGTGAGCCGGGTCGGAAAACGGCAAGCTACCGATGACCGACTTTGGCTGATGGCCCGTGAGACGGTGAGCGAAAAACTGCGCCCAGCACTAGCCGCCGAATATACCCGCTATATCAAAGCACTCAAAGGCCAAACCCGCAAATGTCTGGTACTTGACCTCGATAATACGTTGTGGGGAGGGATTGTGGGCGAGGATGGTTTTGCGGGATTACAGCTTGGAAGCGAGGCTCCCGGCAATGCCTATAACTCTTTTCAACAAACGCTCCTGCAATTTTCACAGCGCGGCATCTTACTGGCAATCGCTAGTAAAAATAACGAGGCCGACGCGATGGAGGTACTGGAAAAACACCCGGAGATGATCTTGCGTCCCTCCCACTTCGCGGCCAAGCGGATTAATTGGCAAGATAAGCCCACCAATCTAAGGGAAATCGCCCAAGAGTTAAATATCGGGGTAGATAGTCTAGTCTTTATTGACGATAATCCGGTCGAACGCGCTCTGATGCGCCAAATGTTGCCCCAAGTGCTGACGGTGGAAATGCCCAGCGATCCGGCCCTCTACCGCCGCACTTTATTGGAATTACTTGACCTAGACGTACTGGCCCTTACCCAAGAAGATTTGGCTCGCCAACGCCTCTATCAGGAACAGGTGGCCCGTCAACAATTTGAAACCCAGCACTCCACCGATTTAGAGGCTTTCTTGTCTGACTTGCAAATGACCCTCCAGATTGCCCCTGCCAATGACTTGACCCTGCCACGTCTCGCCCAACTAATCAACAAAACCAACCAGTTTAATTTAACTACCCGTCGCTACACCGAGGCCCAAGTGCGCGAGATGAGTGCTACCCCTGAAGACTTTCTGGTACTTGGGGTACGGGTGCAGGATCGTTTTGGTGATAACGGCTTGACGGGAGTAGCCATCATCAAGAAAAAGGAGACCTACTGGAAACTTGATAGCTTCTTACTTAGTTGTCGAGTAATGGGACGCACTATTGAAAATGCGATAATAGGCTATATAATAGAGATGGCACAAGCCGCCGGGGTAGAGCGGCTAATCGGCGAGTATATTCCTACCGCTAAGAATGTGGTGGTGGCCTCACTCTACCCAAACCTAGGCTTTAGTCCTTTAGAGGCTACCACCGAAAAGGGAATCACTCTTTGGCAACTCCTTTTGAACGAGAGCGTTCCATCTGTACCAAGTTGGATAAAATTAGTAGATTAGTTCTGGAAATAATGTAGAGGTATTTATGACAAACTCTGAAATTCGCCGCACTATTCGGGAAGTGATGGCAGCTACTTTTGAAATTGATCCCGATGAGATTGATAATCAAACCCGCCAGCAAGATATTGATAGCTGGACTTCTCTGGCACATTTACGCCTGATTACCAACTTAGAACAAGCCCTGAACCTGCGCTTTACGATGAAAGAAGCAACGGTTCTAATCTCCTATGCTGAAATCGAAAAAACCGTACTAGCTAAAAACAGCTAAAAGGAGTGATATGGATAAGCAAAAAGTACTGGTAGTAGATGAGTTGATGGTTACGGGCGAAGGAATGGTAACTATTCTAGGTCGTATGCCCAGTGTAGAGGTAGCAAAAGTTTGCCAACGGTCGGAGGAAGCCCTAGAAGAGTTTAAGTCTTATCCCTTTAATTTGGCGATGATTGACTTACAATTGAGTGAAAATAACGGTATCTTATTAGGTCGTAAGATGCTCAAGTTTAACCCTGACCTGAAGGTCATTATCTATACAAAAGAGGCCCATACCGTAATAGTAGCCGAAATCCTCCGCCACGATTACGACAAAGCCCATATCCGACGAGGAGCCACTTCACCCGTGACTTCCGTCCCTATTCCAAGTGGTAGTGTTACCAGCCTTTCTCCGACAGCTACCGACTTGCATGGCTACTTACTGCTCAAAAATATTACCCCCCTGATCCTCGAACAAAATTTAGAAATTATTTACCGACAGGGTAATGTCTTTGATACCGAAATTTCAGATTTACTACTCGAACGACTCAAATTCCAGAGTTTGACTCCGCGTGAGACGGAGTGCAGCGAACTAATTAGCCGGGGAAAGAGCAACCGTGACATTTCTCAACAACTTGGAATCAGCTTACAGGCAGTAGAAAATCTGATTAATAGCCTCTATAACAAACTCTACATCACCGGTGAACCAAAAGATCCCGGTCGAAGAGTGCTAATAGCCCTCACGATACAGCGTTGGCGGGGCTTAGAAAAATTCGAGGAGCGTCCTTTGACAAATCATCCGCTTACAGATTCTTACAACGGATTTACTATTGACAGTCTCTGAAGCGTGTGTTATTAATAAAATCTATATTTTAGTGGCGGTTTAAATTTTCATAAAGTGATTTCATTTTAAACCTTTCTTTGTTTATTATTATTACAAGTATACCAGAGGCTTGTTATGGCAGAAAAAGAGATTGGATCATGAAGCAACGATTAGCCCATGATTTTCTGAAAGAGGCTTTCAAGAAACTTCCCGATAAAATAGCTCTAGTTTGCGAAGGGTTACATTATACCTATAGTCAGTTAAACACCCTAACGGAGCAATGCGCCCACGCTTTTGCGGCGGCAGGGTTAAAGCGCGGGGATCGCGCTGTAATTGCCTTAGAAAATTCGCTCGAACAAATCGTGGCGGATTTTGGAACCCTTAAAGCGGGTGGCGTTTTTGTGAATGTCAACTTTAGCACCGATGCACCTGCCCTTGCCCGCTTTAGCCAATACCTCTTTCAAACCGCCCCAGCACTGGTGGTTGCACCTATAGCCACCGCTTCCCAGATTATTGCCGCTTGTGCGGTATTGCCACAACCACCCACGCTCTTCTTTGTCGGCGGCAGCCATCCACAAGGGCTCGACTTTACCCAAACGGTCACAACAGCTAATCTTGAACCCTTTCCTAACCAAAATATTGATGCGGATCTAGCTTGTATTATCTACACTTCTGGTACCACCGGGGAACCTAAAGGGGTAGCAATTGCCCACCGCCACGTTATCGCGGCGGCTAACACTATTGCCGCAAGTTTGGGGAATACCGAGGACGATGTTATCCTGTGTGCCTTGCCGCTTACCTTTACCTACGGTACTTACCAGATGTTTGTCACTTTTATGACCGGGGCTAGGTTAGTGCTGGAAAAACGAATGAACTTTGCGGCCCAAGTACTCAAACCATTGGCGGCTGAAAAGGTAACAGGCTTTGCAGGTGTACCCACGACTTTTAACCAGTTGGTGCAATTTGAAGATTTTAATACCAGCGAATACCCCACCTTGCGTTATGTAACCTGTGCCGGTGGAGCGATGCAAACCGGGCCATATCGCCAGTTGCGAAGAGCCTTCCCTGATCTCAAAGTTCATTTGATGTATGGTCAGACGGAATGTGCTAGAATTGCTTGCCTTCCGCCTGAATTTGCCGATGAACGACCCGATTCGGTAGGCTTCCCGCCTCCGCATACCGAAGTTTTTATTATAGATGAAGAGGGTCAACGGCTAGGATCAAACCAAAATGGCGAACTGGTAGTAAGGGCTACCCACGTCACTTATGGCTACTGGCAAAATGAAATTGAGACCAGTAAAAAATTCCGACCGGGTGAATTTCCGGGCGATGTTTGGCTTTATACGGGCGATATTTTTCGCCGCGATGAGGAGGGCTTTCTCTATTTTGTCAGCCGCAAAGACGACATTATCAAGAGCCGGGGTGAGAAAGTAGCCCCCAAAGCGATTGAAAATGTGGTGAGCCTGATGCCCGGTATTCAAGAAGTAGCCGCCGTGGGTGTACCAGATGAAATGTGGGGTGAAGCGATTCGCCTCTTTGTAGTGTTACAAGCCGGGGCTACAATTAGCGTTCGCGAGATCAAAGCTTATTGTATCGCTAATTTGGAAGCGGTAATGCGCCCTAAATATATCGAAATCCTAGACGATCTACCGCGCACCGTGAGCGGTAAAATTTCTAAACTTACTCTTAAAACATCACAATAATGGTATTATCTCAAAATTTCGGGGTAGGGGCGTATTGCATACGCACAAAGTGGGGCGGGTTTATTCAATAGGCCAGCCTACAACCCCTACTTATTGAGAAGATACCAATAATGTGAGTAGGACTAAGAACTCAAAACCTGATTTTTAGTTTACAAGCAGGAGTTTGCTATGTGCGGAATTGCAGGTGTGCTATCCCTCGATGGTGAAGAGACTACTGTTGAAACCTTGATAAAAATGGCGGCCCTCTTACACCATCGCGGCCCGGAGGTAGTGGGTATCTACCGCCAACATCCGATGGCAATTGCCCACGCCCGATTAAGTATCATTGACTTAGCTGGCGGTCTCCAGCCGCTCTTTAATGAAGATAAATCTATTGCCCTCATCTGTAACGGCGAGATTTTTAATCATGTTGAGTTACGCGAGTGGCTAGTAGCACGTGGTCACACTTTCCGTACTGGCTCCGATTGTGAAGCCATTATTCATCTCTACGAAGAACGGGGACTGGATGGCATTACGGAGATGAACGGGCAATGGGCCTTTGCGCTATGGGATAACCGGGCGCGTCGCCTAGTTTTAAGTCGCTCCCGCATGGGGGTACGTCCGCTCTTTTACACCCTCGCCGGAGGCAAATTGAGTTTTGCCAGCGAAATCAAAGCTTTATTGGCCTGCCCTAAAGTGGAACGAAAACCCAGTAAAGAGACCCTAAATCAGGTCTTTACCTATTGGTCGCCTTTGCCGGGCCGCACCATGTTTGAAGGTATTACCGAAGTACCTCCCGGCCACACTTTAAGTATCTATGAAGGCGAAACTAACCCGGTGGTGCAGCCCTATTGGGATGTAACTTTCCCGGAGGCCTCCGAAAGCTATGCCGCCAATAAAAGCCTGACCGAAACCGATCAGACCAAATTTGCGGCAGGACTACGCGAGCTATTAGAAGATGCAGTTAAATTGCGCCTACTACGGGCCGATGTGCCAGTTGGAACTTACCTAAGCGGTGGCCTCGATTCAAGTATTATCACGGCTTTAGCCCAGCGATATGCCACTGGAGCCCTTGAAACCTTCTCGGTCTCTTTTACGGATAATCAGTTTGATGAACGCCATTATCAGGAATTAGTCTCAAAACACCTTGGCACTGCCCATCATGTCGTAGAATGTACCCAAGGCGATATTGGCAAAGCCCTGCCAGAAGTAATTTGGCACACCGAAGTACCGCTAACCCGCACCGCCCCTGTCCCGCTCTTTCTTTTGAGTGGCTTGGTAAACCAGCACCGGATGAAAGTAGTTTTGACCGGGGAGGGAGCCGATGAAATTTTGGGCGGTTATGATACGTTTAAAGAGGCCATGATAAGGCGTTTCTGGGCGCGTCAACCCGAATCTAAGTACCGTCCACAGTTGTTGAGTCGGGTGCATGGCTATGTGAAAGGATTGAACACTGCTGGCCTAAACGCCATGCAGGTTGGCTTTTACAAACGGGGCTTGACCAATACCGACGATCCCTATTACAGCCATCGCTTGCGCTGGGATAACACTAGCAAGGTGAAAAACCTCTTCTCCGCCGATTTCCAAGCCGCCCTCAAGGGTTATGATGCGGCCATGGAGCAAGAGCTAAGCCACTGGATCACCCCCAATTTGAGCCGCTATCACCCGCTCTCGCAGGCGCAGTATATTGAGATCAAAACCTTTCTCTCCACCTACCTGCTCAGTAGCCAAGGTGACCGGATGGGGATGGCCCATTCCGTTGAAGGGCGTTTCCCCTTCTTGGATAGTCGGGTAGTTGAATATTGCAATGCCTTGCCGCCCAGCCTAAAATTGCATGGCTTGACCGAAAAGTATCTGTTGCGTAAGATTGCCCATGATTTGCTGCCAGAGGAAATTCTTCAGCGCACCAAGCAACCCTTCCGCGCTCCCATTCGGGCGGTCTTCAGTTCGCCTGAAGCAACCGATTACGTGCAGGAACTTTTAGACCCACGCCAGTTAACCGCCACCGGGGTATTTGACCCGGCGGCAGTGGCCCGGCTCTGGAACAAGAGCCAACGCGAATTGATGCCTTTAGGCGAGGTAGATCAAATGGCCCTAGTAGGTGTAATTAGCTACCAACTGTGGCAACGGCAGTTCTGCGAAACCTTTGATACTCATTTGCAGCAAGCCCTTGCCCGACCGATGGAGGTAGTCTACCTCCATGACTAAAACCTTTTAAACCTTTGTAGGAGGGATTTCTAATCCCGATTAGTGCTTTTAAACCTTTGTAGGAGGGATTTCTAA
>JACAUC010000178.1 GCA_013390945.1 Candidatus Chloroheliaceae bacterium | reverse complement strand
TTAGGCCGGACAACCAGTTGACATTTATTTCCGGTTGGATCACCAGTGAGTACCACCTAAAGTGTAAAGCCGGTATGAACCTTGCCTTAGAAGGGCAATTACAGCAGGCCGAAAGAAGGAGAGATGCCTTGAAAGAGAAAATCGCGATAGTGACCGGGGCTGGGCGAGGTGTGGGAGCCGCCACCGCCCGGCTCTTTGCAAGAGCGGGAGCAAAAGTAATACTAGCCAGTCGCAACCAAACCGAACTAGAGACCGTAACCGCCGAAATCAGTGCTGAAGTTGGAGCAGGGAGAGCTTTAGCTGTGCCGACCGATGTGGCGGAGGAGGAGCAGGTACAAGCACTTTTCCAGCAAACTTTAGAGACTTTTGGGCCAGTAGATATTTTAGTCAACAATGCCGCCACCATTGAGGTACGCGACTTTATAGAGATGGATCTGGCAACTTGGGAGAAGGTAATGAGTACCAACGTGCGGGGTACTTTCCTGTGTAGCCGCGAGGCTTTTCGCCAGATGAGCCAAGGCGGGAGAGGGGGTGCTATTGTAAATCTCAGTTCACTTTCAGGGGTACGCGGCCCGGAAAAGTTTAAGGGCTTTAGTGCTTATATCGTTTCAAAATATGGCGTATTGGGCCTAACCGAAAGTTTGGCGGTAGAAGGCAAACCCTACAATATTCGAGTCAACTGTGTTTCACCCGGTGCAGTAGATACTTTAATGCTTAAAAAAGCCGCGCCCTTCCTGAAAACCAATACTACACCCGAGGACGTAGCCCGTACTATCCTCTTTCTAGCCGATAAGACCCAATCACACCACTTGAATGGAGCGAACATCGAAATTTTTAGCAATGGCTAAGAGCAATTGTCATAATTATATTAATTTTTCATTAAAAGCACTCATTAAGCTTGGTAGATAATTGATACCTAATGGTTTCATAAAAATGTTGGTGACTTTTACAAGCTTTGACCTGAAATAATTTAAATTGGTATTTCGGTTTGTTCCTGAACTCAAAATATGCTACCATATATGACAAGTGGCAAATTTCCAGATAGCTCCTAGAAAGGGGTAGCCTACGGCTTACGTGGATTAGAAGTAGTGGGAGCCGTTGGTTAAGAAAGAGAAAAACTTAATGTTAGCTGAAACAAGCAAAGCAGAGCAAGGCAACTTGTTTGAGGTATATAATCCGGCTACTGGTGAGAAATTGGCTACTCTACCTGCCCACTCGACCGAAGAGGTAGAGGAGGCCGTACAACGCCTGCGAATAGCTCAAGCAGATTGGGCTAAGCTCTCTTTCCAAGAGCGGGGTAGCCGACTTTACAAATTACGCCGCCTGATGCTTGAGCATCGCGAGGCACTGATGGAGGTCTTGGTAGCCGAGAGTGGCAAACCCCGCTTTGAGGCATTGGGCGAAATTCTCTACTTATCTGACATAATCGGATATTATGTAAAAAATTCAGCCAGATTTTTAGCTAAGAAAAAAATCTGGCCCCACCTGCTCAAAACCAAGCGCACTTACATTACCTATCACCCGGTGGGCGTGGTAGGTGTTATCGCCCCTTGGAACTATCCCCTCGTCTTAACTTTCGGCGACTCCTGTATCGCTTGGTTAGCCGGTAACGCGGTAGCACTAAAGCCCAGCGAAGTTACCCCCCTAACAGCACTCAAGATGGCGGAATTTTGCAAGGAGGCCAAACTGCCGCTGGAGATAATGACAGGTCAAGCCGAAACAGGCGCAGCCTTGATTGATGCCGCCGACCTGATCGCTTTTACTGGAAGTGTCGCTACTGGCAAAAAGGTGATGGAACGGGCCGCCAAAACGCTCACCCCAGTCTTACTCGAATTGGGCGGAAAAGATCCCATGATCGTGCTAAAGGATGCCAACCTAACACGAGCGGTCAATGCGGCACTCTACGGTAGTTTATGCAATACCGGCCAAAATTGTATCGCGGTAGAGCGGATTTATGTCGAAGAGCCCATCTATGAACAATTTATCGCCAAGCTGTTAAAAGGAGTGGCAACCTTGCGCCAAGGTATCGAGACCGCAGGTAAGGCCAATATTGAGCTTGGGCCAATGACCATGCCTCGACAATTGGAAATTGTCGAGCGGCAGGTGGCAGATGCTCGCGCAAAGGGAGCAAAGATACTGACCGGGGGACAAAGGCGCACCGACTTACCCGGCAATTTTTATGAACCAACTATCCTAACCGATGTTACGGAGGAGATGTTGATAATGCAGGAAGAGACGTTTGGGCCATTATTGCCGATTATCAAAGTGCGGGATGCCGAAGAAGCAGTGCGCCAGGCCAACCATTCTCGGTTTGGCCTGAGTAGCAGCATCTGGACTAGCAACACGGCCAAAGGAGAAGCTTTGGCACAACAGATCGAGGCCGGAGCAACCTGTATCAACGACATCCTTGTTAACTATTTGATCGTGGAACTTCCTTTTGGCGGTATCAAGGAGAGTGGGATTGGGACACGTCATGGGGGCGCAGAGGGCATCCGCAAATTCTGCCGTACTCAAGCAATTGTGGTAGACCGCTTCCAGTTTCAACAAGAAGTGAACTGGTTTCCCTACAACAAAAAGAAGACCCGCCTTCTCTCTTTCATAGCCGATTTTATGTTTAAACGAGGCCAATAATTTAGCACTTAACTAAGAAGAAAGATTATGACTCAGGATAAAAGTACTCGACAAGAGAAACTTCTGGAGCAGATATTACAGCAAAGTAATCTATCTGATCCATATCTAACCCTAAACCCAGAAGCACCCGACCTACCTTACTTTTCGTTCGACTTGGACGGCGTGATATGTCGCCCTCCTTTGGGGATGAACCAAGTATTAGGGCGTAAATTACATCTGGATGAGCTACCGGAAACCGTTCGGCTACTCAATAGTCCGCCTACTTCCGCTGCCCGGAAGAATTACCTGAAGATGCGCGGCCTTTTTGAAACAGTTAAATATTTTGGGCGTAAACCAATGCCACTAGCCCGCGAGGGGATCATTGAGATCTGCAATTATCGCACTCCACTTATTATCACGGGTCGCTCTTTTCTAGCACATAGAGTTATTGAAATCTGGCTGGCTAAATATAATATGAACCAATATTTCGCCGGAATTTACCCCAACAATACCGCTCTGCGTACCCGCAAATATAAATTACATATGTTACGCAGGCTAAACATTGGTGAACATGCCGATGATGATGGCGAGATCACCCATTACTTGGCGATGAAAGGTATTCCACATCTCTACCTGCGAGATTGGTCCCGTAATGCCGGACTGCCTTACCCCGACCACGTCGTCCATTTTACTTATTTGAGCGAAATAGCTCAAGATTTGGCTAAATTGAAGAAATAAGGAGAAGAGCGCGGGCTTTAACCTCCGCCACTTTATCTAATACTAGACTAACGCAGAACTACGCTTACCCAACCAACTTCTATCGCCAAAGGTCTCTAGGCGATAGACACCATGGTTGTTAAACAACTTGATCCAAAGCCGAACGGTCTTCTGAGATAGACTTAAAGTACGGGCTATCTCAGATACCGAACTACCTTGGCTGGATAAGATAATGGCTTGAAGACGTTTCAAAGTATGGGAACGCCCCTGATAAAGGGTCATAAGCTGTTGTAAAGCGTCGCTTTCCGACGAGCTAAGAACACGCGCAAATAAGGGTTCGGAGTCTGGTACAACTGAGACTGAGGTATCAGAGCCACGCGAGAAGCTCTGCTCAAAGCAGCCAAGGCCCGCCCGATTGAAACGCTTAATCCAGTGTACAATCGTCGAAGGTGTAATTTGAAGCTGACGTGCAATTTCACCGCTTTTCATGCGCTGGTTAGACAAAAGAATTATTTTCAGACGTTTAAGTACGACCGCATCACTTTGGTAATGTTCCGCCAAATCGTGAATAATCTTTTCTTCATGGGAGGTAAGAGGTCGTACAAAAAAAGCCATAAGTCTACACCCCCATTTTTGTCGTTAAATAATTTACCTATCACCTTTTCGCTATTGCACTCTCCTAATCTAGCGAAATGCAGACTTCCTACTTACAGTTTAGGTTCATCGGCTCCAAAAGTCTATGTACACAATACTAAAAAGGAAGTAGAACTATTTTGTAAGAATGCCTAAAAAATGGGGAAACGTAGAAACTAAATAACCCTAGACCTAGCCGTTGACAGTTCTCTGTAGCTATTCTACAATTCAGCTAGGCTTAATGGTAATTTTAATCTGGATTTGGATGGTATTATTTTGATCTTACGTACTCTGGTATTTTTGTTAATCGTCGGGTTGATCCTGACCGCTTGTGGTGAGACCAATCTCACACCACTCTCGTCCGCCACCGCTGGCCCAACCCCGTCATTAGCGGCATCCGCATCGGCAGCGGCTAACACGAACTCGCCCGCCTCTACCGCCACCCCACTTCCTTTTGGTCCGTTCTTACCGACTCCTACCCTACCGCCGCCTACAACCATACCACTTCTTTCGGCTCAGCAAAATGGAGCGGTGCCCTTGAAACAACTCTGGCAAACGACGCTAGATGAGAATAGCCCACCGGAAATAATCGGGGAAACCGGAGAGCTTCTTTTTGTAAAGACGGTAAGCGGAAGCCTCTTTGCCTTTAATACCAAAGAAGGGAGGCTGGTTTGGAAACAAAGTGGTCCAACTCCTTTAGCCACACCTACGCCAAGCCCCACTCCCACTCCCATTACTCAAACTTTAACGCCCGGTTCTCAATCCTCTACCGCCGAAATCCAGCCTCCGCCCCGTGCGCCCTTCGCGGTCATTGTCAGCGATACGGTAATGATTGGAGACCCGGCAGCAGAGAATATGCGGGCCTTTGATACCAAAACGGGACAGAAAAAATGGGAGACTTCTTTGCGGTTCGAGGCTCCCAACCGGGATGCAGGTACACGCTTCTTGCCCGGTGCAGTCTATACCGATACGGTTGTAGTAGCGGTCAGCAGCAAAGTAAACCCATTCACTACCCACCCCACCTCTAACCCAGAATATTTACGGTTGGTAGGTTTGGATGTTACTACTGGACAACAAAAGTGGGCATTCGTCCCCGACCCGGTCAAAGCAGGAGCCGAATCGCGACAGGGTGGTGTCATCTATGGCACAAAAACGCTAATCGTGGATGGCCCGGATTTGTCTACTTTTGGCATAGAACCCCGCAATGGAAGTGCCTTATGGAAAGCTTTTGGTCTCTTCTTTGTTTCCAACCCGGAACCAGATACCCTCTATGCCCTAGTCGCTCAACCACGTGGCACCACAAGCTATCCAGTGGTCAATAAAATTGATCCCAACAGTGGAAAACCCTTCTGGCAAAAAATCTTACCGATCAAGCTTAGTTCCGAACAGCCTATCACTTTTTCATCCGACGAAAAGACCGTCTATATCTCGGTCTTTGCCTCCGCTCAGAAATCCTATCTCTGGACTCTTAATTTTGATTCGAGCGAGGTTCGCCAAACCGATACCAGTCCTTACGGTCTTTACGATATGTCTACCACCAATAGCGGCATCTTAATGGTACAATCCTCGGTCAGTGCCTCCGGGGTAGTCTATTTAGATCTAACCAGAAACAGTCCAAGCTGGGCTATCGGTGGAAGAGTGGAATTGCTTTACGGACTGCAACGCCCCCCGGATAAAGCCACGCTTTACCTGACTTTCAAGGATGAGACCAATAGAGGCTACCTTTTTAGTGTCAATGAGGAAACAGGACAAGTAATCACGACCAACCAAATTGAGCTACCCACTGCCCCACCCTATTTCAGTGCCTCTCAGAAAACGATTTATGTAGTGGGTAAAGGAGCCAAACCGCTGGTCTATGCTTTTGCCCGACCCTAGTTTAAACTTACCTGTGGGAAATTGCTCCGCCAATTGGTTTTGATTCCATTTCCCACTTCAACACACCAAAGCCGAGATAACCATTACCTTCACTAAATAAAAACTTTAAAGCCTCTTTCAGGGATTAGATATTACTAACTTTCAGGTGCTTGGCACGTATATCAGATGTGATTTTGTTCAGACTGCCCGGCACGTAACATCAGTGTCTCAGTCGGTTATGCTATAACAAATATTTTAACTCTATATATTTATAATAAGGAAGTTTAGATGAGACCGAAAGAGCCACCACAAAAAGATAATAATCCTTTTGCCACCCTGCGAGTCTATTCTACTGATCCTGATCCAAATCCAGAGCCTGCCCTTCAGTTGGCTTATCCTTCCGCTAATAAACAAACTGCCCGAATCTGGAGGGACAGTAAACGGCGGCGTGGCAAGACGGTTACGGTGATTGGTGGACTACAGCATGATCCAGCCACTTTCGAAGAATTATTGCGAACCCTCAAAAAGCATTGCGGGGCTGGAGGTACTTTCAAAGAGGGTGAAATCGAGATCCAAGGCGATCACCGCGAAGTTATTACTACCAAACTGACCCAAATGGGTTACAAAACCAAACAGGTCGGCGGGTAAAATTTTCAAATTGATAAAGAATATGATATATATAATAAAATATAATAGATGAGGATTTTAAAAATATGGCAACTTCAGCCGAAGAGTACCGCGCGGTAGTGCGACAGGCGGCTAAAGAGGAACCCCCCAAACCCAAAATTACCAGTTATGGTCTATTGCGCTTGCTAGGTTATGTAAAGCCTTACTGGAAGCAACTAACCCTAGCCGGGTTAGCTATGTTAGTAGTAAGCTTAGCAACGCTGGCACTACCGACGGTGGCTGGTAGTTTGATTGATACCGTCTTTGTGAAAAAAGATGGCAACGTACTAAATGAGATCGTGCTAGGGCTGATCTTCATTTTTCTTCTACAGGCACTTGCCATCTACGCCCAACAATACCTTCTAAACTGGACGGGCGAACGAGTGGTAGCCGATTTAAGACGCACGGTTTACACCCATCTGCAAAAGCTTAGCCTCGGCTTCTTTAACGAGCATCGCACGGGTGAATTATTGAGCCGTCTCACCAATGATGTCACACTGGTGCAAAATGCCGTCACAGGCAATATTATCAGCCTGTTGCAGGCACTTGTTACCCTAATTGGTGGCCTTACCCTGATTATTACCAAGGACTGGCGTTTGACCCTGTTAATTTTAGGGCTACTGGGGGTACTGGTCTTTGTGGCAAAATTTTTCGGACAACGCTTGCGTAAACTCTCGAAAGAGGTGCAAAACGAGCTAGGCGAATCAACTACTGTCTTGGAAGAGACCATTAGCAACGAGAAGACCGTCAAAGCCTTTGCGCGGGAAGAATACGAAATTAAACGCTATACGGTGCGGATTAACCGCATTTTCGAGATCGCTATGCAGCGTAGCCGCTTAGGAGCAGGTTTTGCCGCCACAATGAATTTTGTGGTCTTTAACATCATCGTGGCGGTGCTGTGGTACGGTGGTAATGAAGTGTTGGCGGGACATCTTTCGCCGGGTGAACTGGTCTCCTTCCTAATCTATATGGGGGTAATCGGTGCGCCAGTGGGACAATTGACTGGACTTTACACTCAATTTCAACAGGCACTCGGCGGCTCGCAACGAATCTTCGATTTGCTAGATACCGTCCCCACTATAGCCGATTTGCCCGAAGCACAACCCTTACCTACCGTCAACGGACGGTTAAAGTTTGAAAAAGTCTGCTTTGACTACGATGCCAAAACTCCAGTGCTGCGTGACCTAAGTTTTGAGGCCGAACCGGGGCAGGTAGTGGCACTAGTAGGGCCAAGTGGGGCAGGTAAGACCACCATTGCCAGCCTAATTCCACGCTTTTATGATCCAATAGCCGGGTCTATCACGCTGGATGGCTACGATATAAAAACCGTACAGAGTGTAAGTTTGCGGGAACAAATCGGTATTGTGCCGCAAGAGCCAGTTCTTTTTGGGGTGTCGATTCGTGAAAATATTGCCTATGGTCGCTTAGAGGCCACCGATATTCAGATTGAAGAAGCAGCACGAGCGGCTAATGCCCACGAGTTTATCGAACGTCTGCCAGAGGGCTATGCTACAATGGTAGGGGAGCGGGGCGTAAAACTTTCGGGGGGTCAACGCCAGCGCATTGCTATCGCCCGTGCTATACTCCGCAATCCGCGTATTCTAGTGCTAGATGAGGCTACCAGTTCACTCGACAACGAGAGTGAGAGCTTAGTACAGGAAGCCCTAGAACGGTTGATGAAGAATCGCACCACGGTGGTAATTGCCCATCGCCTTAGCACGATTGAACGAGCCGACAAAATTGTGGTAATCGAGGCTGGACGGTTGGTAGAACAAGGCACTCACGAGGAACTGCTGAAGCAGGAGGGTTTGTACTACCGCCTTTACACGCGCAACTTTGATGAGCTTGCGCCCGACGCTATAAAACAGTTCCAGGGAAGCAGTCCTGACGGTGACAGAGCTACTTCCCCGGAAAGGTCACGTGAAAAGCTAGAAGAGACAAGAAAATTGCAAAATGGATTGGGTACGACCTTACAAAGTTTGCTTCAACCTTCTCCAAGTAAACAAGATATATCTAAGTAACGACAAGTTTATGACCTAGCTAAAGCGTTATTACAACAAGATGTTGCTACAGCAGTAGAAAGACAAAGCTAAGACAGGAATAAGATATTACAGGACGCTGATAGAGTGTTAGAACTAGAATGCTAGAGCATTATCAAAACGAAACAGAGCGTTGCCACATTGCTAAAACGACGTTATTAAAATGTTTGCTACATCGCTATAAAGACAAAGCTACCGCAGTACAAGATTATGCTGGAGTGCTGATATGATGATGCTAAAACGATACAAGACATTGCTACATTGTTAGAATAATCGTGTGTGAGCATTATTAAAATGATATTGAATGTATGCTACATCGCTAAGAAAGACAAAGCTACCGCAGTACAAGATTATGCTGGAATGCTGATATGATGGTGCTACAGCAGTGCTAAGACAAAACAGGACGTTACTACAGCGTTAAGAATAGAGTGCTAAGACGGTACTACGATAATACAGAAGTGTTACTAAAATGAGGCAGAATTGTGCTACATTGTTTGAATAGAGTAATAAAACAATACACGATTGTGCTGAAGTGTTGGTATGACCATGTTACGACATTGCTAAGATGCTAGAATAAAGCTACCAAGATTGAATAGATTATTGTTATGACGTTATCAGAGTTAGTTGAACCAGTGCCAAGGCGTTTTAATGTTGTTAAAGCTAATAAATTTATTAAACCTTTCACAAGAACTTAAAGCAAATTTTACAAAATAAGTGTGACGTTGGTTGGTATATTGCTGCAATACTAGCTAACTGCTAGTTGTTTGCTCTTGTTCTTAGGACAACTTAAATATAGCAGAGCAACATTACGAAAGACATTAAGATTTTTGGAACTTTTTAAATTTTAACAAATTGGTGAGGGCGATGAGCGCGGAGAAAAGACCACTGCTGGAACTAAATGAAATAGTTAAGAGCTATGGCGAGGAAGGTGGCTTGCTGGGTTTATTCGGCGGCCACAAACGTATACCAGCCTTGAGTGGTGTTTCTCTTACCCTTTCGGAAGGGGAAATAATGGGGCTAACTGGAGAAAGTGGCAGTGGGAAGAGTGTATTGGCCCACATTATTACCGGACAGGAACGAGCCGACCGGGGTAAAATTCTTTTCAAGGATCGAATAGTTACGTCGGTAGAATTGGAGACACCGACAATCAAACGCAATCTGCGTTATGTCTCTGAAGAGATTTTTAAGGGTTTGACCAATGAGCCCAAATACCGGATAGACCACCTAATCTACGATTTAATCAAGCGTTATCCACCGACCGATGGTAATTTAGGCGGCACAGCGTGGGCCGATCAAGTCTTCGCTCTGGTGGGACTCAAGCCCGAACATATGACACGCTTTCCCCATCAACTTAGTGGTGGCGAAAAACAACGTTTGGCAATTGCCCGAGCCTTAATGCTACGTCCCAAGCTGATTGTAGCGGATGAGCCAGTGTCAAACCTAGATGTAGCCAGTCGAACGGCCCTTTTGAACCTGATGAAACAGTTCGGCAGACAATATGGCATCGCCTATCTCTTCATCTCCCAAGACCCCGCGATAGTGCGCTATTTTGTGGGCGAGGGACGTTGCGGCGTGATGTTTGCCGGGCGAATTATCGAGATTATCTCTAGCCGCAACCTATTTGAGCAATCCAACCATCCTTACACCAAACTCCTGATGAAAGCTACCACCGCCCCTAGCCCCCTGCCTGCCGGGACACTTGACCCCGCCGAGTTGTTACACCAAGCAGAAGACCAGAGCTTGACCAAAACGCCACAGGAGATAAGCTTGCAAGCCAGCGAATTTGCCTCCCACCATCCCAATTGCCCCTTCTACAACTGGTGTCCAGAACATGTTGAACGTTGCCTTCAAGAAGCACCCCAACTACTTACCGTCAGCAAACGCCCCACCCTTAACGGAGAGCCACCACGCTTGCCAGAAAACATTGAACTACACAAAGTCGCTTGCTTCCACTATACCGATCAGTAACCTAGATGCTCTATTTGTTTCATAAAATTACCGCATAGTTACAAAACTATCAGGCTGCCGATTCCTTTTCTTCATCGTATTCACTATTGCCGCTAGGTAAGATTAAAGCGGGACGCAGCAGGTCAAGCGGTGAAGCAGGCGGACGATAAGGCCCGGCGGTTAGCACCGCCAACGCACCTAGATGCCTACCAGCCTTCTTGTGCAAAAGTTTATACAATTCGGTCTTACTCCGCTCAGGAATTTTCGCTGCCAAGTCGCTTAGTTCTTTTTCCAGCAATTCTTTGGTAGCCCCACTCTCCTGACTATTGCGTATCATACCTATCAGAAGGGTACATAACTGGAAAAGGCCCGCATTTTGCTCATATTCACTGCCAGTCTCATTCTGGTGAAGGCTCCAGATAACCGGATCATGCCGCATTTCACCTCTAAGAATAGCTATTGCTTGGTGAGTCTCGTTTAAGGCCAATTCAAAATCGCCATGTCGAGCTTGTACTATCGCCAACATAGATCGCGCCGCCAAGTTACAAGGATCGGCATGTAGAGCGCGTTGGTAAAACTCATCGGCAGACCACTCCCCTCGGCCTAATGCGGCGTGTCCCCGAAAGGTTTCGGCCCAACCTAAGTAAAATTGAGCATCTCGCCGGGCATTTTTCTCTTTAGCCGCCAGCACTAGTGCTTCAAGTTGTGCGGTCAATCGGTCTAAATCGTGCATTTCGCGTACCTGCTGAAAAAGCTCCGCCGTAGCACTGGCTGGAGCAGCTCTCATATCCAAAATCAGCAACCACAGATTAAGAGCCACCAACCCTACTAGTCCTGCCACCAACCAGACCAGCGTCGCGGGTAAAGCTAACCAAAGCGGCAAAAACTCGAACATCGCCCACGCTACCACTAGCCATCCAAGACTTAGTACTAAATGGCTCCCTGCACAACGCAAGGGACGACCCCGCCGCGCCCCCTCATTTACCAGTCGTTGCACTTCCACCAGAGCCAGCCCTAGTTCGATTGCCCCCAAAACCAAAGCTATCGAACTTGACCAAGCCGATAGCCTAGCCAGCAATAGTACCACTATTCCTGACAAAAAAACAAACTTAGGCAGCAAAAAGCTCAAAGCAGCTTGGTTCCCTATTATTAATTTGCGAAAGGGATTTCCTCTTCGCCCAAACATCCATATATTTTTTAACACTGATTTATCCGTTCGTTCTGCTTACTAGTCTCAGATTAGAGGTATGCAATAGACCCCTACCCTGAAATGTTGGGATAATACTTATGACAAAAGTTGACCCACTCGATTCTACAGAAACGCAGAATGATAAGCAACTTGCTCCGAAATATATTTGACCTTCTTTAATTAAAGTTTAATCTTAACTTAGAGCTTATTCTGGCAATTAGCCTAAGACGCTGCTCCGCTTATGCGGCACCTAAATTGAGTTCCGCATGATTTGTTCGGGTGAACCTAGCTACCGTCTTTTCCAAAACCTCTATTTCAAAAGGCTTTTGGATAAAAGCATTGGCCTCCATTACAGCCTGTCCTGAGTTTCCGGCACTAAGCAAAACCATAGGGATATGATTGATTACTGGGTCAGTTCGCAACGCCCTCAATAATTCCACCCCGGACATATGGGGCATCATCACATCCGAGATAATTAGATCCGGTTTATGCGCTTGGGCCAAAGCCAAAGCTTCCTTACCGTTATAAGCCATAATAATAGTAAACTGTTCCGCTAATATATCAGCCATCAGCTCACACAAACTTATCTCATCGTCTACCACCAGTATTAACATTGGCTCTTTCCTCTATCTTCACTATATTCGCTTCGCTTGCTTCTCGTCTATGCTCTATTCAGACGAACCACTCTTAATAAGTTAATCTTGCAAAATATATGCCAAGGTTAGTTAATGATTTTTTTAACGATTTTTCATAGTTGTTAGTTCTAACGAGAACCTACACCGATGCAACGAACGTTACTGGTCGGAGGTATCTTCACAATGATTCGTGGTAGGGGCGTATTGCATACGCCCCATACGCATCAAGCTAACATAGTGTTAGCAA
>JACAUC010000177.1 GCA_013390945.1 Candidatus Chloroheliaceae bacterium | reverse complement strand
CCCATCCCCGATTTACCCATCCCCGATTTACCCATCCCCGATTTACCCATCCCCGGTTTACCCATCCCCGATTTACCCATCCCCGATTTACCCATCCCCGATTTACCCATCCCCGGTTTACCCATCCAACCAATTAGGGCTGTTTTGGCCCGGTCTGAGGCCAAGGTGAATAGGGCGCAGCGTTGCCAGGCTGCTGGGGTGGTTGAGGACGTGCCGCTGGGTTTGGGGGCGGAGCGGAAGAAGGGTCACGAGCGGGTTCGTTAGGCCGGAGTTGCGGTGCATTTGGCAGGAGGCCACTTTGAGAAAGGGCCGTCAAACCAGTGATCGTACCAAGACCAAGTGTTTCCACCGCATTATTGGGTACAACCACCAATGCCCCACGCTCTTTAATGGCATCAGCCAAGAGGTTCATCGAGCGCAAACTCATCGCCACCGGGTTATTACCATAAATCAAGGCGGCTTGGTTAAATTTCTGGGCTACCTCCACTTCGGCCTGACTAAGGATAACACGGGCATGGCGTTCGCGTTCGGCTTGGGCCTCTTTGGACATCGCATCCTGTAAAGCCACTGGAATTAGCACGTCGCGCATTTCAACCGACTGCACCGTAATACCCCATGGTTCGGTGCGCTCATCAATCATCTTTTTAAGAGTAACTTCAATCTGCTCTCGTCCAGCCAAAAGTGAGGCCAAGTCAGTCTTACCTATAGTATCGCGCAGGGCTGTTTGAGCCGCCCAACTAACCGCCTCGGCGTAATCGGATACGGAGAGGGCCGCCTTCCCCGAATCCCAGACAAACCAGAAGAGAACCGCATCCACATCTACCGGCACCGTATCGCGGCTTAAAGTCTGTTCGGCCTTGAAGGGTGTAATTTGAGTACGGGTATCCACGATGGTTGAAATCGAGTCAATAATGGGCCACAGGAAAAAGATACCAGGGCCGGAGGTGCGGCTAAAGCGACCCAAGCGGAGTACAATGGCCTTTTCCCATTGCCGGGCCACCCGCAGCGAAAGAAAAATCAAGTAGCCCAAAAGCAACCCGATCATCGCTGGAGCCAAACCAACCAACCAGAAAGAGGTGGTGACTCCAATTGGAACAGGTGGATTGACTAACAAGAAGGAGAGACCAATACCTAACACCGCCAAAATCAAGAACAAAGTACAACCCACACTATTAGTGGCAGGCATAGCATTAGTAGGGGAGGTAGGATTGGGGCCGACATTAGAGCGGATCTGATTATTACTCATGGGAGAGCGTCTCCTTTCAGGCTCGAAATCTTTTAGCAGGTTTGAAAAATTGACCGCACTAGAAACTTTTCTCTAAATATACGAGGCTCAAGTCGCTTTGTTTCGTCGAAAATTCGGTCTGTAGCTCTCCATGTTCCGCTGTGCTACTGGACGGTTAAGCCGCGCTTAACGGCATAAAGGGCAGCGTGAGTACGACCCGGCAAACCTAGCTTGTTAAGAATACTGCTAACGTGGGCCTTGACGGTCTTTTCGCTAACCGAGATTTCGCGAGCAATTTCTTTATTACTCATACCACGTCCCAGTAGGCCCAATACCTCACGTTCGCGCTCGGTGAGTTCTTCCAAGTTATCCGCCGCTTTGGGTGGGGCAATAACCTCGTGCATCAACTTCTTGGCGACTTCGGGGTGAAGCTGGACTTCGCCACGTTCGGCAGCTAGTACCGCTTTCACCAAGTCGTTAGGCTGCACATCCTTGAGTAGATAGCCCGTTGCCCCACTGCGTAAGGCTGTAAAAACCTTCTCATCATCGGCAAAGCTAGTAAGGGCAATTACTTCGGTTTCAGGCCAAAGTTGTTTGATCTCCTTAATGGCGGTTAAGCCATCCATTACTGGCATTACCAAATCCATCAGTACTACGTCCGGCTTTAGCTCTTTCACTTTTTGCATGGCCTCACGCCCATTGCAGGCTTCGCCCACAACTTCAATTTCATCCTGTAGTTCCAAGAAGGTAATCAAACCTTGGCGTACCACCGCGTGATCGTCTACAATCAGAACACGTACCCGGTAATCACTATTATTTGACATATAGATACCCGTTTCTCCTAAAATTCTCTCCCGAACTAGCCCTATTGTTATAGAAAAGAAGTCTTTTAGCGCTTAACATTATTTATTCGATTTAATTAATACCAAGTCCTACCGGGCGTGGGGCGGCGACTAAAGGCAAAATGGCGGTGATGGTAGAACCTTGCTCTGGCTGACTCTCTACCACCAATGTACCACCTGCTAGTTCGGCCCTTTCACGCATACTAGTCATTCCAAGCGATTTTTGTTCTTGGTTATTCTGGGCCGCCCGACCTGCCGGGTCAAAGCCCACTCCATTATCGCGCACTACCATTACTACTTTTTGATCGTCAATCGCTAGTTTAACCCAAACATGAGTAGCCTGAGCGTGTTTAACGATGTTATTCATTGATTCTTGGGCAATGCGATAAAGCGACTGCTCGTGTTCATTGGAAAGACGGCGGTCATGAGCATTTTCCACCTCAAAGTCAATTTCAAGGCTCTCTTTGTTTTTGACAGAGGCAATATGCTTTTCCAGAGCCGAGACCAGACCCTGTTCCTCTAGGGCCGCTGGGCGTAACTGGAAGATTAAAGCTCGCATTTCAGCTAAGGCACTTCGAGCCAAACTTTGTAACCGCTCTAGTTGGGCCGGAACGCGCTCCGGTTTCTTAATCATCATCGCCCGTGTGGATTCAGCCGTCAGGGTCAGGCTAAAGATAGTTTGGGTCACGCTATCGTGCAAGTCACGGGCCAAGCGGTTACGTTCTTCTAGGGCCGCCAACTGCTGGGCTTGGCGATAGAGCCGGGCATTTTCGATAGCGATCCCAATTTGGCTACCGATAGCTTTGAAAAGTTCCACCTCGCTATTTGAGACCGTGCGTATACGGGTACTAGTTAAAGTAACTACCCCTACTACCCGACCCTTGCATTTGAGCGGAACACCCAAATAAAAACGTTTATGGTTATCCCCTTCCTGTAGCAGAATCGGGAGCGTCACCCGCTCATCTTTGGAGGGGTTCTCCTTGATTAGGACTTCTCCTTGTGCCGCCACTTGACCAGTCAACTGATCTCCCACGGCGATTCGGCCAAATTCTTGGATATAAGTTTGACTTTGGCCCTTATGAACCACTAGAGTCAAAAATTCGTTCCGCTCATCCATCAAAAAGAGGCTACCATACTCTACTTCAGCCACCTCGATAAATTGTTGTAAAGCTTCATCCAGCACCTTTTCCAATTGGAGCGACTGACTAATGGCCGCCGTAACCCGATTTACAGCCGCCAATTCCCGGTTGCGGCGGTTAGTATTATTCAGCGATTCTTCCAATTCGGCGCGGGATTGACGCAAATTTTGCGCCATGTTATCCATCGCACTGGTAAGATAAGCCACTTCGTCCTGACCGCGCACTGGTGGAACCGTTACCGTCAGGTTGCCACCTCGAATGGCCTGAGCAACCTCCGCCAAGCTACGGAGGGGGCGGGTGATCGAGCGGGTGATAGCAAGTGCCACCAAACCACCGATAGCGGCTGAAATTATTACCAATGAAAAGGAAACAAAGGTAATATAGACACTCTGGCTTCGAGCATCATTAATTTGAACTTGAATTTGGGCGCGATAAACTCCTAAAGCATCATTTATCGTATCTATTAATTCGGTCTTCTGTGGCTGTCCCAGCCGTTCCCAAAGAGGTACAGGAGCCGAGAAAAAGTCTTGCCGATCTATGCTCAAAACCTGATCTATAGATTCGCTAAACTTGGCATAGAGTTCCTGCACCTTTGCAAACGAATCCCGGCTCATTTGGGCATCTGTAAAGAGCTTTTCAAGCTCGGCACTAGCTTTATCATAAGTAAGACGTGCATCGGTCAGTTCTTTTTTGCCAATACTCTCATTCCCGTAAAGCAACAGATAGCCCCGCACACTACCGGCTTGTTGTTCTACGGCCAACTCCATCCCTAAAATATTGTTGGTTACCAGTTGATAACGCTGAATCAATTCACTGAGCGTACCACCAGCCTGATTAGTGAAAAAGATACCTGATACAGCCAAAACTAGGCTAAGCAGTGCCATCACAAGGAAACCAGATAAGATTCTACCACCTAGACTATGACGCAAGGTAAAAAAAGCCTGTGGTGGTAGTTGATAGGTTTGAGACATACTCTTTATTATTAGGTCTTATTTCCAGCCGTCCTCTGCCCTCTTCTAATTCAAATGCCGGTTGATACTTATATCACCGGCAAAAATCTTCTCAATCGGTAGGGGTTATTGCATAAACCCGCCTTACATTGGGCGTATGCCATACGCCCCTACCTCGAATTTTTGAGATAATACACCCATAAAGTAGGCAGCAGACTAGCTTAATTCAACAATTTACAAATTTATTAATTAGTGCAGTCTTGATTAGCATTGTGCTGGGATGCACTACTAGCTATTATACATTTTTCAAGCTGTTTATTCAATTCTTCGGTGGCAAGGTCAGAGGCCACTACCATAAACCGACTGCTAAGGGGTTGGGAAGGAGAAACCGAAAGCGGGCGGCAAGTAATACGTCCTGCCGCTAGATCCCAGTTTTGCCATTCTAACGGAGTGAGAAAGAGTCCTTTAGCCCGTACTACCGGCCCAAAATAACCAGTAGCCAATCTTTCAAAGACTAGCTTTAAGGCCGAAACTGTAAAATGACCTGTGTATTCGCTGCCAAACGAAATTAAGCCTCCTTCATCGTGCAAGCTATGGGTATGGTCTTCGTCTAATTCATCTTCTGCTTCAACCTGTAGCCCCAAGAGGTCAGAAGCACTCACCTCTCCGCCCCTAGCGGTTAGGCAACGGGCCAGAGGATTGATTGATTCAACTAACCTAACCAAACTAGGTACTTGACTAGGCAAGACTAGGTCAATTTTGTTGATTACCACCGCACTAGCCGCTCGTAACTGAGTATGGGTAAAGCTTTTCAATTCATTCGGCGTGAGCAAGCGCGGAGCCTCCACTACTGCCACCACTTCCAGAGTACCAAGCCGCTTAACTAGGCGCGGATGAGCAATTGTTCGCACGATTTCTTCAATACCTGATACCCCACTCGGCTCAATAATAATTCGTTCTGGCTGGTAGCTCTCCAACAACTGAATGACCTGTCCAACTAGATTTTTTTGCATCGTGCAACAAATACAACCGCCGGGCAGTTCGATTACCGCTCCTGCCGCTCCATCAGCCCGGATTAGCTCGGCATCTACACCCACCGCACCAAAATCGTTCACTATTACCGCCACGCGCCCTTGCAACTGGGGTAGCAAGTGTCGAATAAGGGTAGTCTTGCCGCTACCCAAATAGCCGCAGATAATTTGCACCGCAGGTAGCGTAGGGATAGTTTCCGTCATTTCTAGGCTTGGCTCCGCCTGCTCTGTCTGCCGAGATTTTAAGGCCCATTGCCAGACCGTGCTAGGCATCGGCGTAACTAACCACCAATGCTCCAAAACCGCCGCACTCATCATGATAAAGAGGAGTGCCTGCCCAACCTGTTGCCCGCTACTACCCGCGCTGATGGTATTACCAAAAAGCACCGTAGCCACTATAATCGAGATGGTGACGGAGAGGGGAAAGAAGCTGTTAATGGGTTTTTTGGTGAAATACTGAGCCATATATTTAAGATTATCGGGCAAATAGTCGGTGGTAAGGTTGTTGACACCAAGAAAGACATTGATCTTAGCAGACTGATGTGTCCAGTGCAAAATCATAAAGGCCCATAGCCCAATCTCGTTGCGACCTCCCCAGCCCACGAGAACCACCACCACGCTTAACCCAATGATAAAGAGTTCGTGATAGAGGTTAGCACTGATAGCACGGCGAAAACGTAGGCCCGTCGGAGCATCTGGTTCCAAATCGGGAGTAGCCCGTCCAACCACAAAGCCGCTATAATAGCTAGTTTCGATCCAACTCCAGATAATTACGGCCCAGAAGAAAGCCGCAAAAGTGCCACCTACATCGGCACTATCTCTAGTAGACCAGAGTTGCCAGAAGGCAAAGGGCTGTACCGCCGAGACCACTCCGAAGACCCAAGGCCGCCATTGCTTACGTCCACACACATATATAATTATGCCGGTTGCACCCCACCATAGCAAGACCGCAGCCACTATCGGGGGCAGTACTTCAACCCAGAAGTTCATAACGAAAATTCTCCCTTATGCGCTGAAAGGTTAACTTTTTCATTATAGGTTGAGTCCTGTTAGGAGAGTGTGCCTTGTACTACAGATTTTTAGCCTTTTCTCAAAGCCTAAATCCCTTCTGAGAGGCTAGGCTCAATATAGTTCTATTCGCTCAAATTCGAGTAAATCGTTCCAATTAGAATCTGCCTCATTACCGGGAAGAGCGACTGGTCGAAGGAGATAGATCGTAGCAATGGGCAATTTATCTTCTGCGAGAGGCTCAAGCTCCAACTTAAATCCTTTAGGACTTACCTCGTTAAAAGGGGTTTTACTTCTTGGGTTACTTGAAATATTTGGAATGGAATGAATATAATGTCGCGCAACTAGATCTAAGGTAACTAACAAAATGAAGGGAGAAAATAAAAGTTTAACCATGCTACTGCCCCATTTCTTTAGATAATAACTAATAAGAAACGAAAATTTTAAAGTAATACCTGTAGTACTACATCAGTGTAACATATATTTGAAAAATTAGCTAGAAAGGAAGCCTGTGAAATTAGTACTAATTATATTCTAATTAATTCCTACGGGATCCTAAGTACTTTTAGATAGTCAAAGTCCATCATCTCAAGCGTTAGGGCAACGCAGGATTTTTCAACCAGAGAAAGAAAAAGAAAGAAGAACAAAATTGCGTCCCACCCTATAGAGTGGGACGCAACAGCCATGATATATATTCTAAAATTGACTTAGATATAATTCAAGCAAGCAGCTAAAATTAGAAAATCTAGTTTTTTTGTTCCCAAATAGTCTTGTAAAGAGGACTTTCAGCTTTAATAAGGCTAATCCACTGGGCATATTCCGCTTCCTGAAGATTGCGGAAGGCTATTTCACACGCTTCGTTAGCGGTATAGTGCTGCATACCAGTGGTCACCAACCGCTGCTGTAAGCGATCAATAATTTCATTTTCCTTGAGTGTTACCACCGATTTAGTCCAAGGAATACCAGCAATGCTACGCACACGGCCTAGTAGAGGGCGCATCTTTTCAATGCTGTGCATCCGTTCTTCCATTGAATTAACTTGATTAACTACCTTGACCATTGGGCCTTCTTCATAATTGTAGCGCAGATCTACCACTAATGCCTTCGCCAAATTTGGGAAGAAAATGGTCAAGACTTCAGCCTCCTCGATAGTGGATAAGACCTGAGAAATAAACTCATCGTGTTGTCTAGGCTCCATTTGCTCAACTCCCTCTACTGATATAAATCACAGCATCAGCAACTATATGGGTAATTATTATATTTATAAACTGGTTCTATAATTGTCAATTTTTTATGTTTCATATGGATGATGGATCTTATTATCGCCATACCAACGTCCACAATTAAAGGATAGCACAAAAAAGGGCTTACAGTGTTTCAGAAGAGGGTATTTAGAGGGATTTTTATAAGGAGGTTATGCTGTTTTGAGGGCTATGCTCAATTCTAAGGGCCGTTTGGAGAAATAGGGTAAATAGGGTAAAATTAGCGAGTAGAAAAGAGAAGTTTAAATTAAAGCCTTTGATGGAAGAAATTAAAGAATAGGAGAAGATATGTCTCAAACTACGAACAATAAGCCCCTCGGCGAGGAACTCTTAGCACTCCTGATTTGTCCTAAATGTATGACATCCCAGCGTGTGAGTAAAGTAGAGTTAAGTGAAGATAACACCAGCCTGATCTGTCAAAATGCGGAATGTAAGCGTGAATATCAGATTAAAGACGGTATTCCAGTAATGTTGGTGGAGGATTAGAGGGTGGCGGTTGTTCCGCCCCCCCCGGTAAGTTTAGGCGAACTACCGCCGGGCCGTCATTTTGTCTTTATCTATCCTCAGATTAAAAAGCTGACTGGGGCACAGCGTTTAATTTTGGCATTGGCCGGAGCAGTTACGACCTTACCTTCTAACCCACCTAACCGGGTGACTTTGTTGACCCACCGTTTTGCCCCTCAGTGCCGCCCGGCCCTACCTTCAACAGTGCAACTAATCGAAAGTGGCCTTAACCTGAACCTGACGGGCAACCATTACTTTGACTCGTTGCTAGAGTATGGGGCAGTTCCGACCTTGCTCAAGTGGTTGCCTAGCGATAGTCAGGCAATTTGTTTTTTTGGGCCACCTAGTTTACCCGGCCTGTGGTGGGCCAAACAGATACACCACCTAAAAAAACCGCTGCTCTACTTTTGCTACGAACCACCACGCGCAGCCTATACCGATAGGGCTGAAGTTAGCCGCCGGATGGGGTGGGCGGGGATGTTGGCTCGTCCACTCTTCCGGGCCTACCGCCCACTAGACCGCTACCTGACAAGGCAAGCTGACCTTATATTGGTCAATGGGCAATATGGGCAAAGTTTAATTCGCGAGACCTATAACCTGCCCTCAACTATCATTACACATGGGGTGGAACTAATCAAGCTACCCGATTTAGAAGTTAGGGTAGCGCAGCTTCGAACTCGTTATCAGCTTCAAGGTAAAAAAATCATTTTAACCGTAAATCACCTGCATCCCCGCAAGCGAATTGACCTTTTATTGGAGGCCTTGGCTTTGATAGCAAAGAGTCAACCAGAGGTAGTAGCACTTGTGGTAGGAACCGGGCCAGAGGAAGAGAGGCTACGTATCCTGACCGCTTCGTTGGGTCTGGAGAAACGGGTAATTTTTGCGGGGTTTGTGCCAGAGGAAGAATTGGTAGCTTGTTATGCGGTAGCCGATCTCTATCTCCATACCGGGCGGGCGGAAAGCTTTGGTTTAGCGGTGCTGGAAGCGAGTGCGGCAGGTTTGCCAGTAGTGGCAGTAGATGAGGGTGGCCCACGTGAAATTATTCTTTCGGGGGAAACTGGTCTCCTTGTCTCTTCGACCCCCAAGGCTCTGAGCGAAAAGATCGAATGGTTATTTTCACATCCAGAGGAGGCTCAAGCGATGGGTCAGCGTGGAGCCCTTCGTATAGCCCAATACTACACTTGGCAGCGCGGGGCCGAAGCTTTTGTGCGCTTTAACAATTTTTAATTTTATAAAAAATAGCCAAGGCTTAATATATCCTTGGCTTCACCTAGAACTTGAAAACTAGAATATGAATTCTTCTGGTTTGAGATTCAAAAGAATCATTTAAAACTATATATTTTACTGTTGCCAAAACTAATTGCAAGCCGTGGCAACAGGATGAGTGATAAAACCGATAGCCCAAGGACGCTCTAGCCGTGAATAATAGGTACGCCGTCCATTGAGCGAAGCCGGAAGTGGGCCGGACAATTCAAGAGTTACTTGCCTAACACTATCTACTTCCAGATAGGTTCCAGCAGAAACTACCTGTCCGGCAGTGAAAAGTTCTTCGCCGTAGTCATTATAAATTCTTTCACAAACCGCCGACTCTGGTGTCCTACTTCGCAATTGGAATTGGGCGGAACTTCTTCCGCTGTTATCGCTGCTGATCATAGGATTAGCCTCCTTGCTAACTTGCCCTGACCACCAGTGCTAAGGGAAAATCAAATCTAAAAACGATTAGAGTATAATTTTCCAATTTTCCCTCTACTGCCTGGTTACCAAGCTATTTCAAATAAATTTACCTAGGTTGATTTACGTATTTGCAGCTATTACCATACGTAGATCTAGTAGTAGGTGCCACTTAACTGTTGGCAAGCCTTGAATACGTTGTTTTTATTGGTTGTAAGCTAACATCGCCCCAGCGTAAAATTGGTTAGGTTTGTTGAGTATATAGGGTTATGCTAAATTACGAGGCTACTGAATACTACTGTAAAGACTTGCCAAATTACGCCTTTGTAATCTCAGTGTACCTAGTTAAATTTACCACAAATGACCCCCTCATGTCAATACTTTAGTGTCCAAAAGGGAAATAATTAATGTTTTTTTTATAATTGGGCCGCTAGTCTGTTAATTAGGAGTGTATTTGGGTTTAATAAGTCCTGCATCTTCCTAATTAAAGCTTTTTAAGATAGTCTATTCCTAATTCACTGTAAGATTAACTTATAGCCCACCCCCCAAACCGTTTGGATTTTTATCTTACTACCCTCCAGCTTTTCGCGCAGATGGGTCACATGTACATCTATGGTACGGCTATCGCCATAATAATCATAGCCCCAAACCTGATTCAAAAGTTTCTCCCGATCAAAGACGGTATTGGGATTCTGAGCAAAGGTGGTAAGCAGTTCAAACTCTTTAGCTCGTAGTTCCACCGTGCGCCCAGCTATAGTAACCAGACGTTGTTTTAGATCAATTATTACATCACCAATGCTAATGCGGGAGTGTTCTTCGTCAGAGGAGGATGATGGCGTATAACGGCGCAATACGGCCTTAACCCGGGCTACCAATTCACGAGGGTTGAAAGGTTTAGTCAAATAATCATCCGCGCCAAGCTCTAGCCCCACAATTCGGTCAACATCATCACCACGTGCAGTTAGCATAATAATTGGTGTATTAGCATCTTTGCGGATTTGGCGACAAACCTCGTAACCATCTACACCCGGCAGCATCAAATCCAGTACCACTAGGGTAGGGCGACGACTGCGAAATAAGCGCAAGCCCTCGTCTCCATCGTTGGCGGTAATCACCTCAAAACCCTCTTTAGTCAGGTACATCCGAGCTAGATCGGCAATATTAATCTCGTCATCCACCACCAGAATGAGTGGGCCAGCCATGCTTTCTCTTCCTCCTGCTAAAGTTACTCCACCTTATAATCACCCCTTATTATACTCTTCTCTGGCTACCTCTTCAAACTTCAGGGTAGGTAGGTTAGGGCTGTTGCAAAGTCCCAATCTGACAATCTGACAAGTTGGGTGGTAGGTCAAGATCAACTGACGGAACCCAGGTTACGCAGCATCCTACACAAGCGGCTTTTCGACAGAGGCTTGGTCAGGGAAATTTGATCTTGACCTACCTCCGGTCTGGATTTAGGACAAAATCTTGTAGGATGCTGCGCCAACTGGGTCAACTGGTTGTGCCGCCAGTTGATTTTCACATAGCACTACTCTTGCCAGATTGGGTAGCTCTTAGACTTTGCAACAGCCCTCACCAGTCGCAGGTGAGGGTTAGCGAACTAACCTGTAGCTGTGCTACAATGTTAATTCAGGCCCAATCCCCCTGACAGAGCCACCGACAGAGCCTAGGCTACATAATATTACACATTAATCAACTGATTGCTATATCTATCAGGGTTACTAAATTATCCAAAGGAGGTTGCAATGGCGCAAAGTAAAGAGGCACGGATAGCAGTACTGGGTTCGGGCAGTTGGGGTACGACGCTGGCTTTGCTCACTGCTCGCAAAGGTCTGGTAACTTATCTATGGACACGTACCCCAGAAGAGGCTACCGAGTTTACCAGAGATAATGAAAATAGACGTTTCTTACCGGGCTATTCTTTTCCACCTAACCTAAGAGTAACCGCTTCGTTAGAGGAGGCCTTAAATGATTGCACCTTAATTATTTTTGCCGCCCCTTCGAGTGATTTGCGCTATAATGCCCGGTTAGCTCAGCCTTATCTGGCAGCTCAGGCGGAACCGCCACTGGTAGTAAGTGCCGCCAAAGGACTGGAGATGATGACCCTTTTGCGAATGAGTCAGGTATTAGAAGAAGAGCTACCCGAAATAGCGGCGGTAGGGAATGTCTGCGCCCTCTCCGGGCCAAACCTCTCCAAAGAAGTGGCAGCGGACAAGCCAGGTGCTACGGTTATTGCTGGAAAATCCGAAAAAGCCTGCCAGCAAGCCCAAAATCTAATCACTACCACCACTTTTCGAGTTTACACAAACCACGATCTAATTGGGGTAGAATTGGGAGGCGCACTCAAGAATATTATTGCGCTAGGGGCCGGTTTGTCGGATGGTTTGGAAGCAGGCGACAATGCCAAGGGTGCTTTTATGACACGTGGTATCGCTGAAATCGGAAGGCTCGGAGTAGCCGCCGGAGCCGACCCGCTAACTTTCTTAGGTCTAGCGGGTCTAGGCGATATGGTGGCAACCTGTGCCAGTCCCTTCAGCCGCAACCGCTACGTCGGGCAAGAATTGGCAAAGGGTCGTAAGTTGGACGAGATTCGGGCCAGTATGGGACAGGTAGCCGAGGGTGTTTACACCACTGCTGCCGCTCGCCAAATGGCCCTGAAATATGGGGTGGAAATGCCCATTACGGAACAGCTTTACCTTTTGCTCTTTGAAAATAAAGACCCCATGATCGCCATCACCGACTTGATGATGCGCGAACCAACCAGCGAAATGTATGGGTTTAGAATTTAGGGGCGGTATCGGAGGAGGAGGATCGGGATTAGAAATCCCTCCTACATTTCGGAGGGAGTTAAGGCTAAGAGGAGATCGGGATTAGAAATCCCTCCTACATTTCGGAGGGAGTTAAGGCTAAGAGGAGA
>JACAUC010000176.1 GCA_013390945.1 Candidatus Chloroheliaceae bacterium | reverse complement strand
AGGAGGGATTTCTAATCCCGATGTTCGTGTAGGAGGGATTTCTAATCCCGATGTTCGTGTAGGAGGGATTTCTAATCCCGATGTTGTAATGGTTGCCGATGTTGCAACCCTTCATCCGGCTCCTCGTCCGATGAGTTTAAACGGGAAAGGTATCGAGCCATTCTGCCAAAGTGGGGCTAAGGGCTATGGTATCTACCAAGTCGGTTAACTCTTCTACTGTGTAACGCTCTAGCCGGAACCCAAGGTCGTTCGGTAATATGTTAGCTCCAAAGCGACGACTAGCCAGCCGTAAGAGCATTTTTCTCAAAGTTTCAAGCTCCCCTTCGGCTTTGCCTTTAGCTTCACCCTCGGCAAGTCCTTGGGCTTTGCCTTTAGCTTCGCCCTCGGCAAGTCCTTCAGCTTTGCCCTCGGCAAGTCCTTCGGCTCGACTTTCGGCTCGCCACTGCTTAGCGGCCTCACCTGGAATTTGTTCTGCCGTTAGCTCTTTAGAAAAGAAATCAGCCACCAATCGCCACCAGCCGGGAAATAATCTTTCGCAACGGATAAGATCTGCTGCCTCGTATTTCTGAAAGTTCTTTGGGTCTTCGACTTCGTAGACCCAGATTATCCGCCTCTTAGGGTCTACATCCCAAATGACCAAAGCCCCATTTTCAAAATAGTGTTTGCGCTTGGCCCGTTCCTTTGGCCGTCGGTTAGAGGGGGAGCGGATTTCAATTACTAACTCTGGACTGCCCTTTAGGACGTAGTGTTCACCCTCCGCTTGAATTAGAGTGGCGTAAAGGTCATACCTTTGATCAGAAATGACGCAAACATCAGGTTTCAGCAACTTGTCATTGGACATCATACATTCCACTTGGTCTGGGTAGCCCTGCCCAAAGTGATAGCTTCGGGCGGTGGATGAGAGTATCTCTTGAAAATTGCCAGCAAAGCGGCGTTCTTTTAGGTTGGTCATTTTTTGCCAGACCAGCCAACCGTTGTAGAGTTCAATTGGCTCCTCCCCTATCAAAGTAATGGCATTTTGAACGGTATATGGCCCTAGCTGGTGCTGATAAGCCTCCTCTATATCCCTCGGCCAAGGTTGCGGTGGCTGAGAGGCTCTCTTTAGCTTCCTCGGCCAAGGTGGTGGCGGTTGGTAGGGTTGCTCTATCTCAAGCTTAGATAGCCCATGATAGCCATTTCCGTTTCCGTTCCGTGAATTTTGATCCTTAATTTCAACCGATTCTGGTTTTGTAGAGAGGGCATGTACCATAATTTATTACGCTTACCCTAAATCTGACTTTTCCCTTAATTTTATCCGCCGCCTCAATTATAGCTCAGTTCGCAAATAGGGGCAAAAGCTTGAATTTAGAAATTATTGATCTTTTGTTGCAATTCGTAAAGCTTGTTGATGGCTTCCATAGGTGAAAGCTCGGCCACGTTTAGTTGGCGTAGTTCGACGAGGGCGGGGTCTTCTTCGGTTTGCAAAGCAACTGGGGTGGAAGCAAAAAGGTTCATCTGTTGGTGGTCGTTGCCGTTTAGGGTAGCACGGGCTTGTCCATTGCGACGCTTGCGGGGGCGCAGTTCAGGTTCCTCGCCTTCCAACTTCAGGAGCAATTCTTCGGCCCGGTGGATTAAGCTGCGGGGTAATCCGGCTAACTGAGCGACGTGGATGCCATAGCTGCGGTCGGCTCCGCCCGGCACTACTTTTCGTAGGAAGAGTACTTTGTTTCCCTCTTCGGTTACAGCCACATTGAAATTTCGCACACGGGGTAGCACATTTGCTAACTCGATTAACTCGTGATAGTGGGTGGCAAAGAGCGTTTTGGCTCCACATTTGGGGTTATTGTGGATATATTCGATCACTGCTTGGGCAATTGCCAGCCCATCGTAGGTGCTGGTTCCGCGCCCCACTTCGTCTAGGATAATAAGCGAACGGGGCGTGGCGTGAGAAAGAATGTAACTGGTTTCGGTCATCTCCACCATAAAGGTAGATTGACCAGTGGCAATATCATCCTGCGCTCCAACGCGGGTAAAGATTCGGTCTACCAGTCCAATAGTGGCACTATCGGCTGGCACAAACGCCCCAATTTGAGCCATCAGCACAATTAGGGCAGCTTGCCGCAGGAAGGTGGATTTACCCGCCATATTTGGTCCAGTTATCACCAAAATTTGCTCTTGTTGGCTGCTGAGACAAGTATCATTGGGTACAAAGATATGCTCACGATTAGCCGCCTCTACCACCGGGTGTCGTCCGCCGCTGAGTTTGATGGCTGGGCCGTTGTTTAAGGTTGGGCGGCAATAGCTATGCTCCACTGCAACCTCGGCTAGGGAGCAAAATACATCCAGTTCAGCTAGGGCGGTGGCGGTAGCCAACAATCTTGCCCGGCTCTCCCGGATCTTTTCCAGAATCCCCCGAAAGAGTTCGCGCTCTAGCCGCTCGATCTTCTCGGAGGCGGTCAGCACAATATTCTCTTTTTCCTTGAGTTCGGGCGTGATATAACGTTCGCCATTGGCTAAAGTTTGCTTGCGAATGTAATCTTTTGGCACACGCGAAAGATTGGTAGAAGTTATTTCGATATAGTAGCCAAAGACCAGATTAAAGCCCACTTTCAGGTTATTGATACCGGTACGGGCCTGCTCGGTCTTAGTAAGTTCGGCGATCCATTCTTTAGCCTCGCGGGTGCTGCTCTTCAGGCGATCCAAATCTGCGCTGAAGCCGGGCCGGATGGCATAGACCGGGTTATCGGCGTTGCCTTTGCCCAACTTATTAGGTGGTTCATCCACTAGGGCCGAGGCAATCAATTCGGAAATATCGCTGCATGGGTCAAGCTCAGCAAGTTGATTAGCAAAGACCTGCGCGGAATCAGACGCATCTTCTAGCAGGGTTCGGATGGTTGGCACTTGCTCGAGGCTGAACCGCAGCGCGAAAAGTTCTTGAGGTGAAGCTACTCGTTGTGACGCACGGGCGGTCAGCCGCTCAATATCTTGCACCTCGCGTAAGAGAGCCACCATGCCGTCACGTAGGCTGGTCTCGGCGTAGAAGGCGGCTACTGCATCCTGACGTGGCTGTAACTCCTTCAAATCCAGCAGGGGTTGATTTAGCCAACGGTGCAACATTCGCCCGCCCATACTGGTGCGGGTTTGATCCAGCACCCCATAGAGCGAATGTTTTTTAGAGCCACTGCGTCCGCTCTCCAGCAACTCTAGGTTGCGGCGGGTCTGCTGATCGAGAGCCATATAATTTTTGGTGGTATAGGTGACTGGGCTACAGAGTTGGGACAAAAATCCCTTCTGCATCTCTTTAATATAGGCCACCATTGCCCCGGCTACCCGCACCGCCAGTGGAAGTTCCACCAGTCCAAAGCCCTCCAGCGAGGCCACCTCAAAATGATCTAATAGGGCGTGTCGGGCAACCTCTTCATTCCATTGGGTACTGTTATGAGGTGTAAGGGTGGGCATCAACTCTGGGGTGGTAAAAAGCTCGCGGTAGGGGCGCAAAGGGTCTTCATTTTCGTCTTCCTGAGCAAAGAGCAATTCGGGTCGAATGCGCCGTTCGGTCTTTTTGGGAACTAGCATCTCCGCCGGGGCCAACCGTCCCAACTCCTGCCGCAAGACCAACTGCAATTCGTCTAAGTCGCGCTCTACAAACTGGGTGCAATAAAATTCGCCGGTGGTTATATCGGTATAAGCAAGGGCCGCCGACTTGAGCTTCTCGTCCAGCCATAGCGCGGCCAAGTAGTTGTTGCGCTTGGGTTGCAACATATGTGGCTCGATGATTGTGCCTGGTGTCACTACCCGGATAACCTCGCGCTCCACCAGACCTTTGCCCGGTTCGGTCATTTGCTCGCAGATTGCCACTTTGTAACCGCGCTCGATTAAGCGGGGCAAGTATTTATCGAGGGCATGGTAGGGAATCCCGGCCATCTCCCAAGGGTCACTACTCTTCTTATCGCGCGTGGTGAGGGCCACATTTAATTCGCGGGAGACTGTAATTGCATCCTCGCAAAAGACTTCGTAGAAGTCACCCATACGAAACAAAAGGATTGCGTCAGGATTTTGCGCCTTAATCTGGCGGTACTGACGGCGCATTTTAGTATCGTCATTGGTTGCCATAAATTTTCCAGCTCTGCTTTTTGGTTTTCTTCTCTAATCGGTTGACAATATCGGTTATTATACCATTTTTGGTAGGGGAAGGGTTTAATTGAAGTCCCTATTTAAGATAGACCTCACCTTCAAGCGGTCGCTCCTGAGTTTTCAATTGACTCTCCCTTATTTTGCGGATACTTTCGTTATTGATTTTAAGGGCGGGGCGGATCGTTACTATACCCCAGACTAAGGCACAGGTGAGAAAGATACCGCTCCCTAGGTAGGCCATCCATACCGGAGAGACTCCACTTTGTAGAGCAAGGCTGTAAAAGAGCGTGGAAATTGCGGTGGTTAAGGTTACTAGACCTATATCAAAGGAGAGTATGCGGCCCAATATGCGGTTAGGTACAATATCCTGTAATAGAATGGTGGGAATAACCCAGTTTGCTCCACCCCCGAAGTGTGCGACTATTAAGGCAAGAGCGGCCAACCAAAGACCGCTGGCCTCCGATAGGCCAAAGAGCAAATAACCCACCCCACTTATTACAAACGAAGCTACGATTACCCGCCACATGCGGGTTGCATCATTACCGACTAGCGGACGTAGCACTATTGGGCCGATTAAGGCTCCGCACCCGCGCGCCGCATACAGTAGGCCAATTCCGGCATCACCCGCCTTAAAGACCTGATTGCCAAAGACTGCCAATAGCACCAGTACTCCACCTGCCAACCCCCAGCCTGATTTGACTGCCACCAACGCTGCTACTGGGGGATGTTGTTTGAGGTAGGTTATCCCTATCATAAAGTCGTCCCAAGTGGAACTTTTCGAGCGTGGCTCGCTCTGCGGCTGGTTTATCTTGACGGGTGGAATTACAAACCAAATAAGCAGGTTGGAAAGCAGGAAGGAGATAGCGTTAAAGACAAAAACCAAGTCCCGGCCCAACCAAGCCGACATAATCCCACCTAGCCCTGACCCAACCATCACCATAATACCCCAAGTTGAACTGCTCAACGCATTAGCTGAAAAGAGTTCCTCCCGACTGACAATGGTAGGGGTAAGTGCCCCGGCGGCGGGACCGAAGAAACTAGCGGTAGAGACTAGCAGAGCGGTTCCAGCATAAGCGATCCAGACCGTAGTGCTATCTCGAATCAGCAGAAAAGAGAAGGCGAAGAGTGCGCCTAAGAGGTTAGAGACCAGCATCACCTTGCGTCGGTCAAAGCGATCCACCACTGGCCCGGCAATAGGCGTTAGCAGGAACATCGGCAGACTGCTGGCGATTAGTACCAGTCCGGCGGAGAGTCCATTTCCAGTTAGCTCTAGTACTAGGCCCAGCAAGGCAACTGTATTGAACCAATCTCCAGCACTGGAGATCAGTTGACCAAACCACAGATTGCGAAAATTGGCATTTCGACTCAAGAGCCGCACGTATCCGACACTGGCTCCCTTCTCTTCGCTTACCAAGATGCGTTCTCCCCTCTACGCTTATTTAAAAGTCATTGTTTTTAGGCCGATTATCATTAAACCACAAAACCGGGTGGTGAACAAACAGACCACAGTAGAAAGTCCGGTAATTGGTGGGATGGCGGCTTAGTTCGGCGAATCTGCATAACATCTAAGGTTGTGCCTTTGTTGGGTCTAGTGCTACAATAAGATTGCTGCGAGTTTCTGGCATGAAGGAAGCTAATCATAAATAGCTGGAGAAAGTATTATGACTGCAACTATAATTACAACAGATAGGGTATCGGTGGTAGCACCGACGGTGGGAGTGGTTGGACCGACGCAAGGGCAGTGGAAGTATGCCGACTATGCCGCTTTGCCGGAAGATGGCAATCGCTATGAGATTATACAAGGAGTCTTATATATGGCACCTAGCCCTAACTTTGGACATCAACATTCTAGTACACACTTTGTCTATTATTTAGTTGTTCAGATAGAGCAAACAGGATTAGGGTGGGTGCTTCATGCGCCATTTGATGTAGAGCTAGGGCCGGGTAATGTGGTACAGCCAGATATATTAGTGGTATTGAAGGCGAATCAGGCGGGAATTGAGTTGGGTAAATTCGTGGGTGCGCCCGATTTGGTGGTGGAGATTGCGTCGCCCGGTACGGCAGGCTATGATCGCCGCCAAAAACAGGATGCTTATGCCAAGGCTGGTGTGCCGGAATATTGGATTGCTGATCCGGCGGCGCAGACGATTGAAGTCTTAATCTTGGAGCAAGGGATCTATCAATCGAGGGGTGTTTTTGCGGATCAGGCTTTGTTGCCCTCACAAATTGTACCGGAATTGCCCATAAAGGTGGCCCAATTTTTTGCTTAGGGAAAATATCATAAGTAGTGGGAGGGAGTAGTATGACTGCAACTATAACTACAACGGATAGGGTATCGGTGGTAGCACCGACGGTGGGAGTGGTTGGACCAGCGCAGGGGCAGTGGACGTATGACGACTATGCCGCTTTGCCGGAAGATGGCAATCGCTATGAGATTATACAAGGAGTCTTATATATGGCACCTAGCCCTAACTTTGGACATCAACATTCTAGTACACACTTTGTCTATTATTTAGTTGTTCAGATAGAGCAAACAGGATTAGGGTGGGTGCTTCATGCGCCATTTGATGTAGAGCTAGGGCCGGGTAATGTGGTACAGCCAGATATATTAGTGGTATTGAAGGCGAATCAGGCGGGAATTGAGTTGGGTAAATTCGTGGGTGCGCCCGATTTGGTGGTGGAGATTGCGTCGCCCGGTACGGCAGGCTATGATCGCCGCCAAAAACAGGATGCTTATGCCAAGGCTGGTGTGCCGGAATATTGGATTGCTGATCCGGCGGCGCAGACGATTGAAGTCTTAATCTTGGAGCAAGGGATCTATCAATCGAGGGGTGTTTTTGCGGATCAGGCTTTGTTGCCCTCACAAATTGTACCGGAATTGCCCATAAAGGTGGCCCAATTCTTTGCTTAGCCTACCGTTATCTTGAATCTAAAAAGCCGTAGCAGAAAAAATAGCCCGCTACAGCTTTTAATTTTATCTATCTTCCCATGTGTTACTAACTAATTTAGCGGTTATAGAGCATTACCCGCTTGATCTGTTCGATGGCCTTGGTGACCGGAATTTCGCGGGGGCAGGCATCGGTGCAGTTGTAGACGGTGCGACAACGAAAGACACCCTCGCTCTGGCTCAGTACGGCTATGCGTTCGTCGGAACCTTGATCGCGGCTATCGAAGATAAAGCGGTGGGCATTGACGATAGCGGCCGGGCCGATAAACTCGCTATTCGACCAGAAAGGCGGACAACTACCACTACAAGCCCCACACAAGATACACTTAGTGGTCTCATCGAAAATCTCGCGATCCTCGGCACTTTGAAACCGTTCGGTGGCTGGTGGATCCTCGTAGTTAATTAGATAAGGCTTAATCGAGCGGTACTTCTCGAAGAAAGGCTCCATATCCACCACAAGGTCTTTCAAGATACGGAAGCCGAGCATTGGCTCAATCGTTATTTTCTTGCCAATATCGCCCACCAGCTCCTTACAGGCCAAGCGGTTGCGTCCATTGATTCGCATTGCGTCCGAACCGCACACCCCATGGGCGCAACTGCGTCGGAAAGTTAAAGTTCCGTCTTTGTACCATTTCACGGTATTTAGCGCGTCCAGTATCCGGTCTAACGGATCGGCTTCGATCTCATAGCTCTTAAAATGCGCCTTTTTATCCTTCTCAGGGTCGAAGCGCAGGATTTTTAAGGTGACCTGCATCTATATACTACTCCTTCTATCTATTTTGAGTTTTGGATTTTAGAATTGAGCTAATCCTAAAATCCAAAAAGCCCTAATATTTTCGCTCTTTAGGCTCGAAGCGTCCTAATGTAACCGGTTTATAGCGCAATTCTTTAACACTACCTTCAGGGGAGCGGTAGGCTAACGTATGGGCTAAGAATTTCTTGTCATCCCGGCTGGTATAGTCCTCACGATAGTGAGCGCCGCGGCTCTCTTTGCGCTCTAACGCCCCTTTGGTGGTTACTTCCGCCATTTCCAGTAGCGAACCTAACTCCAGCACTTCTAATTTCTCAGTATTAAATTTGGTGCTGTTATCGGTAAGGCCCACTTTGGTAAAGCGTTCTCTTAGCTCTTGCAGCTTTTTCATAGCCGTTAGCAATTGTTTCTCGTTGCGGACGACGCTAACGTTGGTCATCATGCACTCCTGCATCTCCTTGCGGATGGTGGCGGCACTCTCCTTGCGCCCACTCTGGGCTCCACCTTCGACAAAGCGGAGCAGATCGTTGGAGCGTTTTTCAGGGGTGGTGGGTAGTTCCTCATAGTCGTTTTCCTTGATGAACCGAGCGGCGTGTTGTCCGGCTCGTCGTCCAAAGACTACTAGATCTACTAAGGAATTAGTACCTAAGCGGTTTGCGCCATGAACCGAGACACAGGCCACTTCCCCGGCAGCATAGAAGCCCGGCAACACGGTTCCCTTCTCATCAATAATAACCCGGCCCTCAATGTCGGTGGGGATACCCCCCATGGCATAGTGGGCGGTGGGTTGGATGGGTACCCCTTCGTGGTAAGGCTCGACGTGAAGGTAAGTACGGGCGAAATCGGTAATATCTGGTAACTTGGAGTCAATCACTTCTTTGCCCAAGTGGTCTACGTGTAGCAGCACATAATCTTTGTTCGGGCCAACCCCTCGGCCCTCGCGGATCTCTTGATAGATAAAGCGGCTGACCATATCGCGGGGAGCCAAGTCTTTGAGCGTAGGAGCGTAGCGCTCGCAGAAACGTTCTCCTTCGCTATTCCGCAAAATCCCGCCTTCACCTCGGGCCGCCTCGCTCAACAAAATCCCGATGCGATAGAGGCCAGTTGGGTGAAATTGGTACATCTCCATATCCATCAAAGGCACTCCGGCCCGGTACGCTGTGACCGTGCCATCACCGCTACAGGCGTGGGCATTGGAAGTTACCTGCCAACAGCGTCCGTAGCCGCCAGTAGCAAAAATGGTGGTTTTGGAGTGAAAAGTGTGTAGTTCGCCTGTCTTAATATCGAGGGCCGTTACGCCAACACAACGCCCATTGTTAATAATCAAATCCATCAAATGAAATTCGTTGAAGAAAGTAACCTTGTTCTTGATACCCTGTTGGTAGAGGGTCTGCAAGATCATATGACCCGTGCGGTCGGCGGCGTAACAGGCCCGGCGCACGGGACCTTCGCCATAGTTGCGGGTATGCCCGCCAAAGCGTCGCTGGTCAATCTTGCCTTCAGGGGTGCGGTTGAAAGGCAGGCCCATATGTTCTAGTTCGATAATCCGCTCTACTGCGTCGCGGGCCAATACTTCAGCAGCGTCTTGATCGGTCAGATAGTCGCCACCCTTGACGGTATCAAACATGTGCCACTCCCAGTGGTCTTCTTCGGTATTGCCGAGGGCGGCGCAAATCCCACCTTGGGCGGCACCTGTGTGTGAACGGCTAGGATAGAGCTTGGTGATTACGGCGACATTGGCCTTACCTACCAATTGAAGGGCTGCCATCAATCCTGCCCCGCCTGCTCCAACTACAACTGCATCATACTTGTGATACATGGTTCTTAGGTACTCCTGATTCTAGCTAAGATTATTTTGCTGGTAGTGACGGGAGATTTGGATTGAAGGTGATAATCACCTGCGCCCCAATCAGCAGGAAGAAAATGCCGACAATATAAAGCACCGATATGTTGAAGACGCGCCAACCCTTTGATTGTACATAGTCGTAGATAAGAGTTCGCACCCCATTCATACCGTGTGTGAGGGCCAAGAAAAGCAGCAGCAGGTCGAAAGTCCGCCACAGGGGAGAGGCCCAACGCTGCCTAACAAAATCGTAGTTAATGACCTCCACGTTGTTTATCAGGTGCATCACTACCAAGTGGGTCAAGGCAAAGACTAACAGCAAAATACCTGATACCCGGAAGAAGTACCAGCTATAAAGCTCAAAAGCATTAGTGGGGCGGGGTCTAGCCCCGGTTCTAGTCCAGCGCGAACGTTTGGTGGGTTCTTTTAAGGCCGTTTTAGGCCGTTCGGGGGTCTGAATAGCCATCTATAGTGATTCCTTTTTCTTACTAACTTTCTAACATTCGCTTTTTAAGCGAACCACTTTACATCCTTTAGCATAAAGATACCGGCTGGTAGCCAGAGCAACAAGAAGAGCCCAAGGGTGCCAAAAACCAGTTGTGTGTGCCTCTCCACCCCCGATTCCCAAAAATCCATTAGGACTACGCGGATGCCATTGATGGCGTGATAAAGGACGGCACCTACCAAGAGCCATTCTGCCAAGCGGAAAACCCAAAGCTTGTACAGGAAAACAAGCTCATTGTAATATTCAGGGCCAAGCCCTACTAGATAAGTGTCAGCGACGTGTAGAAAAAGAAAAGCTAGGATACCTACTCCTGTGAGACGGTGGAAGACCCACAGCCACATACCCGATTGACCTCGATACATCAATTCCTCCTCTTTATTATTAAATTATATTGAAAGGCAACGCCAAACCATCCCTCTGAAGCCTAGCCAAAGGGCTAAACAGGACGTTGCATGAGATGCCACCTAGAACAGATTGTAAATTAAGCCAAATAATAAGCAAAAAAGTAATATCTCCTTGTTTTTAGACCTTTACTTTCGTGAGAATTATAACATTCGTCTGATTGGATTGCAATAGAAAGACCACTTATGGGGAAAATCATTTTATTTCCAAAAAAACCTATGAAATAAAACTTCACGGTTTTCATTAAGCAAGGGTCAGGAAAATTCTTATCCTCTTAACTGGTTAAGCTTATTTTTGTCCCGAACTGGCAGGAACTGGCGGTAGAGCCTCCTTATTCTTTAGAAACTGGAGGGCTCGTTCCAATTGTGTGTCGCGCCCGGCATTGATGTCTTCCCCATTACTTTCTATTGCTATATTGGGCTGGATACCTTTTGTCTCTGAGAGGCTAGTTTTATTGGGTGTCAGCCACTGTTCAAAGGTGATCCGCACGGTGGCCTTGCTGGGTAAATCTAGCACATATTGGGCCATTCCTTTACCAAAGCTCTTTTCGCCAATCAGGGCGGCCCGGTTGCGATCCTGCAAAGCCCCGGCGGTTATTTCACTGGCACTGGCTGTACCGCCATCAATTAGCACTACTAGGGGCTTGTCATAGAGTTTTAGCCCCTCTTTCTCATTAATCACATTTTCGGGTTGAATTAGCATATTTTGGTAAGGTACATTGCGATAGTAGGCCACACCCCCATCTAGGAAGCGACCTAACAATTTTTGAGAGACATCTACCAAACCACCGCCGTTGCCGCGTAAATCGAGGACATAAGAAGTGACCTTGCTCTTTTCCAGTTCGCCCACTTTTTCATCAAAGAGGCGCATTGTTTCCGGCCCAAAAGTGGTCACATTGATATAACCGACATCTTTATTGTCGCCTACCAGCCGGGTTATTATTGGTGGAACCACTATGTCGGCCCGTGTGACTGATACGTCGAAAACCCGATTATTTTCAGAGGGTCGTTCGATGGTCAGGTTGACTGCACTGTCTATTTCACCCCTTACCATCTTACTGGTATTCTCAATATCTTTGGTATCATCGCCAGTCAACACTACAGGTTGACCATCTACCTTCAAGATCACATCGCCCTCTTGGAGCCCGGCTTTGTCCGCCGAATTGCCTGGGATCAGCCGATTAATCAGATAGCGTTTGTCCCGGATGGCTGGATAAAACCCTAGCCCCCCCCCAAGCCGCCGAGCCTCCAGCGATTGTCTATCATTTTGGGCCTGCTCTGGTTGACGGAAGAGAGTAAAGGGGTCGCCTACCGCATGGACGGCAGCTTCGGCAGCTGTCCAGACCATCTTCTTGTGGTCAATTTTATCCCGCCCGTAGAAAAAGCGATCAATATTGCTAAAAGCGGCCTGCAAATCGAGCCATTGTAGCTGGGCATCAGCGGGAATACCGCTGGCGTTCAGAATTGGCTTTTGAATCTCTTTGATTATTCCGTTGTCAAAAGCGTGGGTCGTCATATAAATCGTAAAAATAATACCGAGGAAAAAAGCTGCCACGAAAAGCACCATATTGCCTAAAATATAACTCAAGCGATTGCGTATGGTTCGCCGCTTTGGTCGAACCGGGAGAACCTCTGCTGGGCTTAAACTGCTTTCAGATGGTAACACCGGGATAGTTGAATTTACATCCAAAGGGTTATTGGTCGGGCTTAAACCATGCTCAGGTTGCTTGATAATATCAGAGTTAGAATCCTGCATTAAAATTTCTCTTTTCATACTTTTGCGACAACGCCAATAGGCTACTTAGCCTTCATGAATAATAAGGCACTACCGCAAGAGAATCAACTCTTTTGGCCTTCATTCCGCTAATCTAACTCTCTTACGCCTCTATACTGCTGACGGTCAAATTCGGTTAACCGAAGTTGAAGCCGAGCAATTGCGTCTTCATCATTTGAATCCTGATGTAGGAGGGATTTCCAATCCCGATGAATCCTGATGTAGGAGGGA
>JACAUC010000175.1 GCA_013390945.1 Candidatus Chloroheliaceae bacterium | reverse complement strand
CTTGACATACATCCGGTCTTGTCAAATTACGACTTTGTTACAGAGCAGGATAGTTCGTGGAAAGAGATAATGGATCAATATTTCCCTGAGTTTATGGCCTTCTTCTTTCTGAAAATCCATAGGGATCTTGATTGGAGCCAAAATCTTGTAGGATGCTGCTCCGTCAGTTGATCTTGACATACATCCGGTCTTGTCAAATTACGACTTTGTTACAGAGCAGGATAGTTGTGGAAAGAGATAATGGCCTTCTTCGAGATTTCGCTCAAGTTTCCCTCGATAAAGTTGCTAGACTATAATAAGGATGCACCAAGACAAACGCAAGCCGCCAGAGGAGCGTTTGAACACCAAGCTGGGGTTAACCCATCGCTTGTATGAGCGTAAATATAACCGCAAAGAGATCATTGATCTATACCGATTTATAGATAACATAATCCGGCTCCCAGAGGAAAGAGTTAGGCGAGGCTCTCTTGGATTTCTCAAGCCAAACCGACCTTGCGCTTTGGCTGCAAGCCCAATCTTGACTTGAAAAGTACTTGATGCCCTTGAATCATGCAAATTAGTCCGGTAGAGCCAAAGAATAGCCTGAAGCTGGCCTTTATCCAGAGTTTCTTGCCCTCCCGTTCGCATGGTGGAGTGGGTTACTTCACCCACTATTTTGCGAATGTGATGGTACAGCGAGGCCATAGCGTCACGGTCTTTTCGCTACACCCGGCCCCGGCTGGGGCGTTGTATCAGGTAGAACTTTTGGCTTTGCCGTCTTGGTTACGAGGAAGCAAGCTGGCAAATTTGTATCTCTTCGCCTTTTTGGTGGCACGTCAGGATTACACCCAATTTGATTTAATCCATGCTCAGGGCGACGATTTTCTCTTGTGGTGGAGTTGGCGGAAAAAGCCACGTCTACGTACCTTCAGTGGCTCGGCTTTGGCTGAAGCCATCCACGCCCGCAAATGGCAAACCCGACTGGTGCAACTCTCTTTTTATCCGCTTGAATGGCTCTCCGGCCTTACAACAGATGCGCGAATAGCCATTTCGCAAGCTACCCGGCAACATCTACCCTTTATCCGGCAGGTCATTCCGCAAGGAGTAGATTTAACCACCTTTGTACCGGGTCAAGAAAAATCGGCCAATCCCAGCATCTTATTTGTAGGTCATGGCTTATATGACCGCAAACGGGGGTATTTATTGGTAAAAACTTTTGAGCAAGAAATTTTACCAAAACTCCCCGCCGCCGAATTGTGGTTAGTCTGTGAGGATACAATTATTCATCCCAACATAAAATGTTACCGCAACCTAAGCGAGTCGAACCTAATCGCCCTTTATCAAAAAGCGTGGGTCTTTTGTCTACCCAGTAGCTATGAGGGCTTTGGTCGGCCCTACCTAGAGGCGATGGCCTGTGGCACTCCCGTAGTTGCCACCCCCAACTCCGGCGCACGTGAAGTTTTGCAAAACGGAGCCTGCGGTCTGCTAGTATCAGAATCCCTTTTAGGCCAAGCCCTCCTGAATTTGCTTCAGGACGCACCCCACCGCACCCACCTCTCCCAACGCGGTCTCCTCCGCGCCCAAGATTTTTGCTGGCAGCGCATCGCTGACGCTTACGAAAGGGTGTATTGGGAGGCGATGGGGAAGAGGGGTAATGTATGGTAAAATCAACTGACGGAGCAGCATCCTACATAGATAAGGGTAGGCTAAGATTGGTAAAGCATTAATGGACTCCACACTGCTTTGAAACATTTCTGAGCATAACATAGTTGACTGTTATGCCTTTTTATAACATAATATCTAATAGGAAAGAACGCACTAAAAATTTTGTTAGTATCACAAAGCGGTATCGCGATGAAAATCGCCAAAATATTAGGAGTGCTTGTTGGGGTTCCCTAGCTATTTTCATCTCAAAGGATGGGTTAAGTGCAATAACGATTGTTAGCGAACCTATACAATTAATTAAGGAAGAAAATGTCTGATTTTGAAAGCTTTTTAGAAACACAAAACTTTAAACTCGCTTGGCAACGAATTTTACGTTCACGGCATTATCATAATAAAGATCGAATAGGATTAAAAGTATATCAAGCAAATCTTGATGTAAATCTGGAATTTTTAATAGATGCTTTAAGACAAAAAACTTACAAACCATCTCTCTGCGAAAAAATCTATATACCAAAGCGAGCGGGTACTTTACGAAGTTTTCCAGTCCTTTCTATTCAAGACAGATTGGTGTATCAAGCTATAGTTAATATTGTGGCAAACAATTCTAAGTCTAGTTTTGAAGCAATTGTCGGTGGCTATGTATTTGCTCATCTACTTAGTGATTTAAATAGTGAGTTTATGTTGAGACGATGGGATGGACCAACTGGTCAATATCGAAAGTTTTTAAAGACCTTTCAAGAGAAATGGGAAGGTGGTGATAACCGATGGCTCGTTCATGCAGATATTGCATCCTATTATGACTCGATAGATCACGGACTTTTGCGTGCAAGTATTATGAAAAATAACTGGCTAGATAGTGATGATCTAGTTGATGTCCTTATTAATTGCCTCCATGAATGGACAGGACATGATGAAGATGGAGCTAATTTTTCTAGGGGACTTCCACAAGGTTATGAAGCTTCTGATTATTTAGCAACCCTTTTCCTACTACCTACAGATGAACAAATGATTAAACAACGGCCCAACTATTATATTCGCTATGCTGATGATATAAGAATATTTACTCCAAGTAGAGACATTGCAAGGAGATCATTATTAGAACTTGATGTAGCCCTGAAGAAGCAGGCTCTCATATTACAACCTACTAAGACTGGAGCACGCGAAATTGTAGACATTAAAGATGAATTAGATAAATTGGGCAACACATTATCTATGATTGATCAAAAAAGGAGAAAGGAAGAAGATATTGATGAAGAAGCTGAGGAATTATTCTTTAAATCCTGGGATGCGTTTAAGGAAGATGAAACTGCAGAGGCACATTTAATTTTTGCGTTGCATCGTATACCTCCTAGTATACCTGCAGGGAAAATAGCTCAACAGTTGCTTAGTGTTATGCCTTGGAGAGCAGATAGCATAACTGGTTATCTTGCTGAATTTGAGGGAGATTTAGAAGTAGTTGAAACACTTTTAGCAGAACTTAAAAACCACCGCATTTACGCTTGGTATCTTGCTTGCTGCTTACAAGCTTTATCAAGAATAGCAGAGGTTGAGAAATACAAGAGTATCTGTTATGAATGGATAAAAGATAAAAATAAAAGTATAAGGTGGTATCAAAGGCTTGCTGCAGTAGAAAGTCTACAAAAAGATGAAGGTAGTTATAGCTTCTTATTCCTAGCGTATAAAAGCGAGTCTAATTTTTTTGTACGAAGAGGATTGCTTGTAGGTGCTGCAAATGCAGCACCTACAGATAGTCAACGAGCATTAGTAATTCGTACTGGTTTAAAAGATAAAGATCCTTTGATTGTTGCAACTTCAGTTTGGCTCTTCCTAGAATTTCCAAATTGTGGTATTAATGAAAACGAATTTGATTCAACTATTGGGATACACAAGAAGATGATTCCTGCATTTTCTGGGATTGCATTGCTCAATGTCTGTTACATAAAGGAGACTTTATCTAACAGATTTAAAGTAGTTATTCCTGATGACCTAGATTTTCGTCTAGTGTTTGGTACTGCTTACGATCAAGCTGTAGAGCACCTTCGTAGAATATTGCGTTCTGATAATATTGACCCTACTATGTGTATAACATCATTAGATAATTTCAATCAGATTATTGCCATCAGCTTAAACGAGGTTTTTACAATACAACCAAACATACCGCGGGATCAATATGGGAATTTGCTAAAAGCAGGTCCATTTGTAAAGGACTACGGAGAAATAGCGGTTCATTTCTTTAATTGTCATGAGATTCGTTCAAGCAGTCGCGGTGCCCATGCTTGGGCTACAAGCCTTGGAGCATGGTCTCAAGATGTTACACATAAACAAAAAGAACAATTAATTGAAAAACTTCGAATCTCCTATCAGTGCTTTGTGGATAAATTCGCGAGGCATCAGGGTCTTGTACCCTAGTATATAGGGTTCTTACACCTGATTTTATATAATAGTAGCCTTTGATCAAGTAGGACTTTCGCTTTTGAGTCTAGAAAAGCCTAACATGATACAAAATTTGAGCTTGAAGAAGCGTGTCAAGCGAAAGTCCTATCAAGGAAATTTACAAGGATCCGATGCCAATACCTTAATCAGTAATTTGAAAGTGTTCCAATGGCTACAGGTAACTCCAAAACTAAATGGAATGGGAAAATCGCGGGTAATAGCACGGGTAACGCTAATCCTGTTCGGATGCAGCTTACTTATGAAGGAAAACTTTCGGAAGAGGTGATTCTTGCTACCGCCCCGGCAGTCTTTACAGAACTATGGTCGAATAAGCCGCTTGAGAAGAGCGGGTTTCAAAATCGCCTCTACTTTGGCGATAACCTGCCGATTTTAGCCGCTCTGCTCCACGATTCCTCGGTTAAGGGGCAGGTGAAACTTATCTACCTTGATCCGCCCTTTGCCACTAAAAGCGTCTTTCACTCCCGCACTCAGGTAGATGCCTATACCGATTTATTGGCAACGGCTGAATATGTGGAATTTCTGCGGGAACGGCTAATTCTTTTGCGCGAACTATTAGCTCCCGACGGCTCAATTTATGTTCACCTTGACGAAAATATGGCCTTTCATATCAAGGTGATAATGGATGAAGTTTTTGGTCAAAATAATTTCAGGAATTGGATTACTCGAAAGAAGTGCAATCCCAAGAACTATACCCGCAAAACTTATGGTAATGTCTCTGACTTCATCCTCTTTTATACAAAATCGGATAGCTATATCTGGAATCGGCCTGTGACCGAATGGCTCCCGGAGCAGATTAAAAAAGAATACCAGTATATAGAGCCGGAGACAGGTCGCCGCTATAAAAAAGTACCCATTCATGCACCGGGCGAACGGCATGGGGAGAGTGGGTCTAATTGGCGAGAGATGTCACCGCCACCGGGCAAACATTGGCAATTTACCCCCAAAACATTGGACGAACTGGAGGCAAGAGGCGAAATTTATTGGTCGCCCAATGGCAATCCCCGCCGCAAAGTCTATTTAGACCAAAGCGAAGGCATACCCGTTCAGGATATTTGGCTCGACTTTCGGGATGCCCATAATCAAAATATTTTGATAACGGGCTATCCCACCGAAAAGAACCCGGCCTTGCTCACCCGCATCATCAATGCCTCTTCCAATCCGGGTGATTTAGTGTTGGATTGTTTCTCCGGTTCCGGCACAACTTTAGATGTAGCCTCCCAATTGGGCCGAAAGTGGATCGGAGTAGACAAGAGCCAAGAAGCGATAGCTACCACTTTGCGCCGCTTTGCTACGGGCCTTAAACCAATGGGCGATTTTGTGAATAAGAAAAACGGAAGCGAAACTAAAGAAGCCGCCAAGAATTGCCAACTCTCCTTTGAAGAAGCAATTGTCCCTGATGAAGTTACACCAACCAACGCTCGCGTCATAAGCGATTTCTCAATTTATGCGTCCCAAACCTATGCAGACGAATTAGCCGATAGCCTTACACACTGGAATTGAAATCACGCGCCACTTCCAAATTGAATAGCCCTGCTCAAATATTGCTGTTGCCGACGCTACCTAGCGAGGGGCGTACCAGTATGACGCTCTATGTCGAGCGATTGCACCTTTATCTGGAAGAGTATTTGAGGCGGGCCGGAATTGATTTGCGGGTAACGGTGATGAAGCCGCCTCCGTTAGGTCTTTTGGGGTCAGGTAAAGTGGGGCGAAATAGTCGGCTAGGTTATGCCTTGCAAAAGTTCAACCGTTACTTGCTTTATCAGGGGGTGCTGTCGCTTCGGGCAGGGCGACTAAATTTTCAAGGACAGAAGGCTCTTTTTCATATTACCGATCCTACCTATGCTCATCTTGGTTATGGCTTGCCCTCACACGCACAAGTAATCACGGTGCATGACCTTATTTTGCTCAGGCTGAAGAATGGCTCACTACCGGTAGCTTCCGGTTTTTATCCCGCAACTGCTATTCGTAGCTTTGAGCTTTTAAGCTTGCCCCAACTCCGACGAACGCCCCTGCTAATTGCCGATTCGCAACACACCGCTTACGAATTGGTAAATTTAGCTGGAGTCAATCCCTCAAAGATCCGCCAAATTTACTTGGGAGTTGGGGCCGAATTTAAGCCGATTCACGATCAGAGCAAATTGGCAGAAGTGCGGCAACGCTATAGCCTACCGGAAAAATATCTGCTACACGTTGGGCATAACGGCTTTTACAAAAATATATCGGCGGTACTGGAATCTTTGGCGCGACTTCTACCTGATTTTCCTGATTTATATTTGGTCAAGGTAGGAGCCACTTTTACGGCTGAGCAAGAGGAGCAGGTCAAGCGATTCGGTTTGGAAAATAGCATCGTTCGGCTGAACATGGTTCCGGCCTGTGATCTACCCGCGATTTACAATCTGGCAAAAATGCTGGTTTTTCCTTCGCTCTACGAGGGCTTTGGTTGGCCTCCTTTAGAGGCAATGGCTTGTGGTACTCCGGTAGTTACTAGCCCGGTGGGTGCAATACCAGAGGTAGTGGGAGAGGCGGCTGCGCTAGTAGCCCCTTCAGATTTGAGTGGACTAGTGGCAACTATCCGGCGTTTGCTTGAGGATGAAGCGTGGCGGCAACGATGTAAAGAGGCTGGATTGCAACAGTCCGCTCGTTTCACTTGGGCCGAAACCGCCCGTAAAACCGCCGAGGTCTATCTTGAATTGCTTGAACTTAACCGACAAAAATGCTGAAAATACTTTATATAAATGCTACCGCCGAATTGGGCGGCACTGATACCGATCTACTGGCGACAATACGTACCCTCGATAAAGCCCGGTTCCAGCCCACCGTTCTGTTGCCGCATCCCGGCCCACTCGATTCGCATTATCGGGCAATGGGAGTGCCACTCTTCTACCGCAACTTAGGTATCATCAAACGTTCTCAATCCCGCTTTCGCCAAATCTTAGCCTTATTGCTTTTGCCGTTGGTAGTGTTTGATTTGTGGCACTTTATGCGGCGGGAGCAATTTGATCTGATCTATTGCAACTCCCTTTTAGTCTTGGCTGGAGGCTTGGCGGCACGTCTAGCCGGAAAAAAAGCGGTCTGGCATAGTGGCGAAATTTACTTGCAGCCAAAACTGCTCAGCCAAGCACTCTATCTGTTGGTGGGTTTATTGGCCCACCGGGTAATTGTTAGCAGCGAAGCGGTGCGCCAACTTTTTCCGGGCGTGGTTCGCGGGAGGGTAGTTACTATTCCTAATGGCATTGACCTAAACCGCTTTAATCCAGATAACCCCAAAATAAAAGAGGCAGCAGGTTTAATCCGTCAGGAATTTGGGATTCCCCCGGAGGCATTTTTGGTTGGCTTTGTGGGAAGGTTTATTCCTTGGAAGGGTGCTAAGGAGTTTGTCAAGGCTTGCGATTTGGCAGGCCAAGATCCGGCTTTGGATGGGGCGCATTTTATGGCGGTGGGTAGTAGTTTGCTGGGATATGAAGCCTATTTAGAAGAGGTACAGGCCATCGCCCAACAGAGCAACTTGAAAGAACGCTTTCATTTTGCCACTAACCGCCAAGATATTCCCGCGTTTCTATCAGCCTTTGATCTCTTTGTCCATGCCAGCACCAAAGCCGAGCCATTTGGCATTGTGATTATCGAGGCACTAGCAATGGGTAAACCCGTGATTGCAACCGCAGGTGGAGGGGTACTGGAAATTTTAGAGGATTCCTACAACGGAAAACTGGTTCAGCCGGGGTCAGTCGAAGCCTTAGCCAAAGCAATTTTGGAATTGACAAACTGCCCAAAACAACGCCAAAATTTAGAAATGGCCGCCCGTCAAACCGCTACCACCCACTTTAATATTCAACGGGCCACCGCCTGTCAGGAGAAAGTTTATATGGAACTTTTTTCGCCACCAACTGTAAATCAGCATCTGCCAAAGATATTTTCTCAGCTACAACCAAGCCCCTCTGCCTTAGACCTGAGTGTGATAATAGTCAACTATAACGGGCAACCTTATGTGATAGAAGGACTAAACGCGCTTCGGGCCGGGCTAGAGGGCGTGACGGCTGAAATCTTTATCGTGGATAACGCTTCCACCGATTCTAGCCTAGGAGCCGTCAAACGCTGGCTGGAAAATTTGCCAGATGGTGAACGAGGGAACTATACCCTGCTTGAAAATCGGCGTAATCTCGGCTATGCCAAAGCCAACAATCAGGCCATTCGCCAAAGTCGGGGTAAAGTTGTGCTGTTGCTCAACCCCGATGCCGCCGTAAAACCAGATACAATCGGCCTAATGCTGGAATTTATGCACCAGCATCCCCAAGTGGGCATCAGTGGGCCACGTATTCTGTTGCCCAACGGTCAGTTAGATCGTCCCTGCCGCCGTTCGTTCAAAACACCCAGCATTTATCTCTACAAATTCTTGGGTTTGAGCAAATTATTCCCCAAGAGCAGACATTTTGGCAAATATTACCTTTCTTACTTAGATGAAAATTTGACGACGGAAGTAGATGCAGTAATCGGGGCTTTCCTAATGATTCGGCGCAAAACTATTGCCGAAATCGGTTTACTAGATGAACACTATTTTATCTATTGTGAGGATGAGGATTGGTGCTTTCAGGCTAAAAAACAGGGTTGGCAGGTCTATTACTATCCACCTGCCGTAGTACAACATCAAAAAGGAGCCAGCACTAATCAACGCAAATTTAGAATGATTTGGGAATGGCACAAATCGGTCTTCAAATTTCATCGCAAAAACCTAGCTCCATCCTACCCAATACTGGTTAATCTCCTGATTTATGTAGGAATTACGCTTCAATTAGGTCTAACATTGCTCCTGAATTTGATGAGGCAACTTATCAAAATGGTTGGCTCCCTTCATTAAGTAGTATAAAGCGACGGTTCTAAGATTTTTAAAGTTTTTGGTTCGCTAAAATTTAAACGTTTCGCTGCTTCCTTTGCAGCTTCAGCCCTAGATCGGGTGGAACTGACTCTGGCGGCACTTTGTTGCTTTGGTGGTCTAGCCACCAAAGCAATTCCTCCAGCGTTGTTGCTCCTAAATGCACTACTTTTAGTCGGTCAGCTTGCCCGGTTAATCTTGGGGCAGGTAAATTTGCCGCTTGGGGAACAGGTGCTAGTGGGTAGTTCGCTGGGATTAATCCTAATCGGCAGTGGTAGTGGTCTAACAAACGCTTTTGATAAAGCGGTGGGATTAGAAAGTTGGGGCCGCCTGTTGGCCGGATTTAGCCTCTTTTTAGCTTTGTGGCACTGGTTGAGGATTCAGCCCGAAAAGACCAACGCCCGTCTACACCACCTCGCCGGATTATTGGTGTTGTTTGGTCTAGAACTAGCTCTAACTGGCCTCTTCGCGGCGCAATGGAACACCAAACTTTACAAATTGAGCCTCTATGAAAATTTACCCAAACTTAACCTGCTTGGCAATATCAACGCCAATCTGCTGGCCGGAGCATTGGTAGTACTGCTACCGCTACCCTTTGGATTGATAGTAGCCGCGAAAGGCCGGGCTGGAAAAGGGCTAGGACTATTGGCGGCCCTAATCTTGCCAGGAGTTTTGTTCCTTACGCAGTCTCGGACGGCTTGGTTAGCGGGAGGAGGTAGCCTTGGCTTTTTACTTTTGCTGGCTCTGTTGAGTCGAGTAACGGGCAAATTAGAGGAACGGACGCGCCGCCGAATTACCGGGCTGACTTTACTCTCTCTGCCGCTATTTACCGGATTGGCACTGCTAAACTTTATCCCACCAGAACGGGCGGCAGTCTGGAGATTGGACTGCCGTTTGGTAGAACAATTCCCTTTGACCGGAATGGGCTTTGGAAATTTTGCCAGAGGTGGGCCGCTCTTCTTCCCCTACTTCCTGGATACCAGTGGATCGGCCCACGATGCCCTTTATGCCGCCTATTCTGGTCACGTCTTCAACAACCACGCTCATAATCTCTTCTTTCAGGTTTGGCTTGACCTAGGCATAATCGGCTTGTTCGGCTTTAGTCTCTGGTTGGGTTGGTTGATTTGGCAAAGTTGGTGCTTCCTATTAAATACCCGTTTTGTGGTACAAACCGCCATAGCTTACGCTTTTGTCGCTGGAGCGACCGCGTTCCTGCTTCAAAGCCTCTCCGATGCTTCGCTCTGGACGGCCCGGAGCGGTTTTACCAATTGGCCCCTCTTGGCAGGACTAACCGCCTTACCCAATCTTTACCCCAAAACCGTAGGGGCGTATTGCATACGCCCTCCTTTGAACATACACACCTATCGCATACGCCCAAGATGGGCAATCCCTATTACAGGGTTAGCACTCCTAACCTTGCTAACCCTAAACTGGAACAATTTAGCCAACCTAACAGAGCGCAACTTAGGCAATTTAGCTTTGCAAGCCACTTTGCTAAACGCTTCCCCGGAATTACAAACCGAGCCATATCGGGATAAATCCAGCGTCTTTCTAGCTAAATTTTATGCGCTTCCGATGGCAATTCTTGATAAGGCCCAATTAGAGCAAGCCGCTTCTCACTATCGTCAAGCGGTAGAAGCCAATCCCTCCGATGCAGCATCTTGGCGTTATTTAGGAATAGCCGAGGCATTGGAGGAAAACATCGAAACTGCCCGGCAACATTTGGCGCAAGCATTGAAAGTTGCACCGCAGGATCGCTACAGTGCTTTTGCAGCAGGTTTGATAGCTTACCAAAAAGAGGATTATGCTGAGGCAATTGTCTATTGGCAGCAGAGCCGAAACGGAGAATTATTTCCACTAGCACACGGCATAATGGAAAAACTCGAACCAGAAAAACAAAGCGCAGCCACTCGTGATTTTGAACTCTCCCTCGCGGTTCGCCCTACCGCCCTAACCCACCTATATCTAGCCGAACTCAGCCAACGCCAACACCTGTGGGAGAGTGCTATCAACCACTACCGGGAGGCTATCCGGCTGGAGCCGAGCGATTATTACAATTACCAACAACTCGGCAATCTTTACTTGGAACTACGGCGAAAGGCGGAAGCGGCTCCGGTTCTTTGGCAAGCACTAGCCTTAAATCCGGGCAACCGTAACCTTTTGGAATTGTTGGAAAAGGCCAAAACATGAAGATTAATATAGGACGCGACAACCTAGCCCCGGAAGGCGAAGCCGGAGCAATCGCAACCAGACTCCCCCTAGCCCTGCAAAACACAGGAACCGTCACACGACGCATCTTCAAAAATATCGGCTGGCAATACCTCAACACCCTAGTCACGTTAATTTCCGGCCTCTTGATGATTTACATTCTCAATCACTACTTGGGGATTGAAGGCTATGGGAAATATAATCTAGTGTTGGGTTTTGTACCAACTTTTCAGATTTTAACCGATTGGGGCGTAACCCAAATAGCCCTGCGTGAAATTGCCAAAGAGCGTTCCCAACTTACCCTAATACTCGGCAACCTCTTTTGGTTGCGCCTCGCTTTGTCCTTGCCCGCCCTACTGATTTGCTGGACGGTGGCACTTTTGCTCAACTATTCGGGTGAGGTATTGTTTACTATCTTCCTCTTTTCGGCCCTCCTGTTGCACGGTCCCTTTGAGGTCTTTTCGCTGGTCTTTCATGTGGATTTGCAGAGCAAATATGTGGTGATCCCCACCATAATATGCACCCTCTTAAATTTTGGCTTAGTCTCCAGCGTGGTGATCTTTAACCTAGGAATGGCCCCGATATTTGGCGCGATTCTCTTGACCAATGCGCTCCGACTAGGAAGTGGCCTAATCTTAGCGGGTAAATTTGAGCGGCCCTGCTTCAAACTCAACTTTTCGATTTGGCGCAAACTCCTACTAATGGCCTTACCGTTGGGCCTGACCAGTATGGTAAGTGCCATTTATCAGCAGATTGACGTAGTGCTACTCTCAAAATTGGCAACACCCTATGCCGTTGGAATTTATAGTGCCGCGCTCAGGTTGACCAACTTTACCACCTTTATTCCCCTCGCGATAGCCAGTTCACTCTTTCCGCTCTTCTCCAACTACTACACCACCGACCAAGAACGTCTCCGAACGCTCTATCGGCAGGCACTTGCCGCAATGTTCGGGTTAGCCTTGCCACTGGTTATCGGGGTAACGCTACTTTCTGATAAGATCATAGCGTTTGGCTTTAAGCCCGAATTTGCCCCGGTTAGCACGGTGCTTTCAATTAATATCTGGCAGAGTGCCATGCTCTTTCCGGGTATTTTGGCGGGTTATCTCCTAATTGCGGCAGGCCAACAAAAGATTAATCTGTGGGTACAACTTACCAGCCTAGTGATAGATGTCGCTTTAGACCTGCTCTTAATCCCAAATTTCAGCTTTCTAGGAGCGGCCCTCGCTAACCTGATCTCTACGCTGGCCCTCACCGCTTTGCCGCTTCTAATTGCGGCCCGGATAATTTCTAAAAGGGATTGAATCCAATACCTTATAAATATGTAGGAGGGATTTCTAATCCCGATTTGAACCCTTTAACAAAAACTTCTGTAGGAGGGATTTCTAATCCCGATTTGAACCCTTTAACAAAAACTTCTGTAGGA
>JACAUC010000174.1 GCA_013390945.1 Candidatus Chloroheliaceae bacterium | reverse complement strand
GGCCTGAAAGCCTACTTTCGGGATTAGAAATCCCTCCTACATCGTGGCCTGAAAGGTTTGATAGACCTACTTATAATTATAACCTATCTATGCAACTAGCCTTTGACCCCGCAGCTAAAGCAAAATCAGCGACTCCGATCAATATTCCTTGCGGATTTATTCAGAAATCTATACGTAGCTAAATATGACAAAGTTACATACCACATACCACCGACCACACGGCAAAAGCCAAAACCCTGAAATTGTCTATTGTCTCAATAATTCGGGGTAGGGACGTATGGCATACATCCAAGGTGATGTGGGTTTATTCAATAAACCCCTATCTATTGAGAAGAGGTGATGTGGGTTTATTCAATAAACCCCTATCTATTGAGAAGATAGGTCTAATTTGATTCTCCTCGGTTGTATAACCAGCCATTAAAGGATATAATATGTTGCACCGGATTGTTTAAAATGCTCCGACTAAAGCCAAAGCAACTGTATTAGTTACAGTTACTCAGATCCTGATTAAGAGGCGATGAATGCACCAACTGCCTTATATTTTTGTAGTAGACGACAACCCAGATGCGGCTGCTCTGTTAGTAGACTTGCTTAATATGGCAAGCTATAAATCTAAAACTTTCTATAGCGGTATTGAGCTTTTGGAGGTCTTGCAACTTCCATCTGGTACATCTGGAAATAGATTACCCGATTTAATTTTGCTGGACTTGATGATGCCCGGTATGGATGGGCTAGAAGTAATACGCCGTATCAAATCTAATCCTGATTTACCCTTTATACCTATAATTATGATTACGGCTAGTGGTGAAAGCCAAGATCGGATCGCCGGACTACAAACGGGAGCCGATGATTATTTGACTAAACCAATTAACCGCGCCGAACTAATCGCAAGAGTGCGCTCTCTGCTCCGACTTAAACGTGCCTACGATGAGCAAACGCGCTTGCTCCATGAAGTCAAGGCGGCTTATGATCGGCTTAATGCCGTTCATCTTAGCCTAGCCGAAGCCGAAAAGAAAAAGGGACAGATGGAGGCTATGGTTAGCACTGCTGCTGCCATCTGTCATGAAATGAGCCAACCTCTCACTAGTGCTTTAATTACACTACAGCTTATCAAACAAACTTCGGAGGAGGATGTCACCTCTACGGAAGACTTTGACGCAGTAGAGACCAGTTTGCTTCAAGCGCGAGTAATTTTGGATAAATTACGCGCCCTAACCCGCTACGAAACCAAAACTTATCTTGGAGATGAACACATTCTTGATTTAGACCTCTCAAGTAGTCTCATCAATAGTTCAGATGAAGATGGCCCAGCTTTAAGGGAGATTAATTGGAACAATCGAATGGTTAATGATGACGATGATTTAATCGGCTAACCTAACCTACGATTATTTCCAAGCAATAGCCCGGCCCAACCTCCTGCGAAAAAGCCATTTGAAGCAAAGCACGATCCGCGAGAAGCAATGAGTTAATCAACCAAGGCTGGGAGAGTCGGATGGTAGCCCGACTTAGGTCAGCCATTATCTCTAAGTGCGCCTTAGTTACTTTTGTTGCCAAGTCTGACCGTCGGTAACGCCCTTCAAGTGCATCACACACCCTTTCCCAGAGTACCTCACATTGAGCAGATGTATAACTCTTTTTCTCAGGTGTGGCTGGTCTCTGTGCTTCCTCTGAAACTGTGGTCTCAAGCTCTTTTGACGTTGTAGTTAAATCGCTATTTCTAGCAAATTCTGAACGGGAAAGATAATCTGTCTTACCGGAAAAATCTGCACCAGAGCCATTTACTCTCCGATAACGGGAAGCAGGAGCAACCGGACGATTAGCTGTGGCTGGTTTTTGAGCAGGTTGGTAATCCTCGTTAATCGCTTGCCGAATAAATCCAGGCAGGTTTCTAACTGCTTGTGGGTTACGTCGCCGCAATTCTTCCACTAGCTTGATCTTCTGTCGAATATAATCTGGCGACCAGTTGGCGACCAAACCTGACGCTACTTTACGGCTTAATCCATAAGCCATCAGTTCCTCTTCTACCACTAGCTCAAGCGCATTTTGATCTTGCTCTAATAATTTAACATTAGTTATGTCAACAACAACCTCTTGGGGTTTGATAGCCAAATTGCCATGCTGCTGAGAATGCTCTGGTTTGTTGTTATATCTCTCTTGATTACTGTTTTCTTGAATACTGCCATGTTGTATGTTAATTTGGTTTACCCCTCTTGGTTGTGTAGAGTTACCACCTCGGTTAACTGACTTTACCCCCAAAGGTAAATCAGCTTTACCACTACTGCTCGTTTGCATAGGCATGGGTAAATTTGGCTTACTATTAGAAGCCATAAAAGCTTGAGTTGGTGGTAAATTTGCTTTACTACCAGAGTAAATTTGGTTTACTCCTGATTTATCCTGCTTATCTACTGGAGCTTGGTTAACTAAGTTTACTCCTGATTTATCCTGCTTACCTACCGGAGCTTGGTTAACTAAGTTTACTCCTGATTTATCCTGCTTACCTACCGGAGCTTGGTTAACTAAGTTTACCTCTCGTTGCATTTCTCCGACTCGCTCCCGTCCGCCCTCTTCAATCGTTCCTCTTACTTGAGGAGCAATTGCTAGGGCGGACGGAGTAGCAATGGGTCGGAGGTCGGGAGAAGGTAAATAGGTTTGTTCTGATGCAGAATAGCCAGGTTTTGAACCGTTGCTCTTTGGAGAAGGTTCAACTGTGGTTTGTCCTTCGGCGTAACGCAAGCGATAGACGTTAATTTCATTGCGTCCATCTTCGCCTACCCGCTTTTCAACTATAATGATACCTTTATCTTGTAGTCCGGCTACGCCTTTGAGAGCCGCTGGTTTAGAAAGGCCCGTGCCAGTATCCATGACCTCACCGTTGCGCTTACGGATGCCTCCCGTAAGTTGGCTAAGTGAGATTGCGTCAGCCTGTTTCTTGAAACCAAAGGTGCGTCGCATTATGTAAAGTAGAACCCGTAGCTCTGCCTCGGATAAGCGTGGAGCTAGTAAATCGAAAAACTCATCTGGGATTGGGGTATAGTTGGGGCTTTTGAATCCGGCGAAATAAAAGTCCTCGCCTCGTTTGTTGCTTGAAGCACCGGACTTTTCTTGAGATGATATTAAGATGTTATTGGTAATTTCACTGAAGTGAATGTCTACCAATTCTTCCTTGTGCTGCATATCGCCGTCTTTCATAAAGTGCTTTTCGGTAGCCAGCCTTTAAAGCATGTAAATAACCCAGCTTAATCATAAACTAGGTTTTTAAACCGGGCAAGGGCTGACCCTAAAATATATATCACTACTTGTATTAATACTTTATAGAGGTGCTTTTTTAAGGCTAAACCGTTAACTGCATGGCACACATTTCTTTACTACATGGTACACATCTCTTTACTACATAGCACACTACTCTTTACTACATAGCACACTACTCTTTACCGCAGACCACATGCAAGTTAAAGTGTTTCAGGAGATTACCAAGAATTTACCATCACTGACCCTAGTGTGGTCTGTAGTTAACTTTCGGAAAACTCTTTTTTACTACAAACCACACGTGGAGCGACCTTCTTTACCAGAGACCACACGTAGCGGTAAACTTATCCACATGAACTATTTACCGCAGGCCACACGCTCTTAAAAAACCAGTAAATTCAGGCTATAAAATTTACCGCAGACCACACCTACGCATGAAGGTTCTAGGAAATGTTTACCGCAGACCACACTTTAGCCTTTAATACCAGATTTAAGTGCTTTACTGGAGACCACACGAGGCATAAAAAGTGGTAAATGCGGGTATGAAATTTACCGCAGACCACACAGGCATAAAAAAGCGGTAAACCGATGATTTGTCGGTTTACCGCTTTCCCTCAGACTAATCTATTTTTTACTGCCCTCTTCGCTCCGGCGGCGCTGGTAAAAAGCTAGTTCGTTCAGTTCCACTGTAAAACTATCGTTGGGTCGGAGGGGCAAAGGGCGTGGATTGTAATCGGTAATTACGCCTTTAACTTGGAGCTTATCAAGGGCTTTTTGTAAAATCTGCGTGGCCCGTGTGACATTCTTGGTAGTGACTCCAGCTTTATCCAGCGCGGTAGAGCGCTGGATAGCGATGCTGAGTTTGGAATATTTTAGCTCTTTGTAGCGAGTGTAGAGGTAGTTTTCCATGCGGTCTTCGGTGCGGCTATGGCCGGGGTTGGCAAGTGAGCGGGGGTCGCCTAGGCGGGGTACTAGGGTGTAGTTGTTGCCCGGTGAGCCATCCCGCCTCCGTACTCCCTCGTACCAAGCTTGACCAATTGAGACTTGAATTATATCGCCGGGTGTACCCTTCTCGAAAAGCTCCCAAGTCGAGAGTCCCGCGTTGGCTTCTTCATCGTTAGAATAGATGGTGCGAATACTAGTGATTAACGCCTCGCGAACGGCGGCCCGATAGTGCTTGCCTTTATCGTAGACCGGGCGCTCGGCCACGACAATGGTATTGTTTAAGGCTACGAGGGTACGCATTAGGTAGCGGCGGTTCTTGCTATAATGAATCCCGCGTTTATCACGGGCATAACCTAGCCTGTCCAGAAATTCATTTACCGAAAAGGTAACGTTGGGTGTGCGCCAGTGGGGGTAGTCGTTAGCAACTTCAAAGAGCAGGTGCATCACCCTCGCGGCGTAATCGCCCAAGGCCGCCCTTGCTACTTCGGTCACGGCCACTAGTGCCATCTCCCGTTTCTCTTCGTCTGGGGCCGCTACACCATCAAATCCGGGCAAGGGAATTTGCAGGTTGAGCTTACCCTGCTTGCGCTCAAAGGTGAGAATACCGCCTTCAACCACGCCCTTCTCGTTTTGGTCAAGGCGGTGAATATCAGGTCGTAAGACGCTATAGACGGTATCCATAGCGATAAGACCTCGCCGCGCATCCTCTTCGATCTCGCGCCGCAGCCGGGCCTCCTCCGGTCCGATCACTTCCTGACCACGCAAGCGGGCCAGCAGGTTGTGCAGGCCGTCCAGCTTCTGACGTAGCCGCTCAAGCTCCTGCCCTCTAGTCTCTTCGTCCAGTTCGGGGTCTGCTATCAGCCGAGCTTCCTCGTCTTGGCAATCCTCTAAATAATTTTCCAACAACGCCTGAAACTCAGCGTCGTCTTGGGGCTTGTGTCCGTTATAGTGCCAATCTACCATTTATAAAAATCCTCAAAAAAAGCTGGTCAGGAGGTTTTGTTAAAGCTTCCCATCCATGTTAGCACGTCCCGGTGCAAGCGGCAAATGGTTCAATTAAAGTAAATATTTTCTATTGCGCTTCTCCCCACTGGCCCTGAGTGAGCCGTTCCGAACCAAATCCTCAAGGTCTCGAAGCGCACCTCTTTCTGAGGTTCCAGTGATACGTCGGTATTCTTTATTGGTGATTGAGCCAAAGTGTTGCACATAGCGAATAGCCCGTTCCTGCCGTTGCGACGGTTCAAGTTTATCGTCGCCGATATAGGAAGGAAATGCTTTGGTTGGTAAGGTGATTTCAAAGGGAGTGCTGGTCGGGGTAATATCCAAATTGGTAGGTGTTGGTTGTGAAGTATTTGCTACCGCCACAGGTAGTTCCGGGTCGGATTGAACAGGGGGATTACTCTCTATCCCATTCCAGAAAGTTACAATAAACTCACCCTCTTCTCTGAAGGCTGGTTCTGGTTTACCCAATTCCCGCATAATATCCACCATAAATTTGATACCACTTCCCATACGCTCCATGTAGTTACCGGGTAAATCCTTCATTACATCGCAAAGCACCGTATTGCGCGGTTTTGACAAAAACTGGCCCCGTTTGAGCGACTCTAAGTTGATGCCGGGCATAAGTAGTCCGGGACTGTGGATCTCAATCCGGTCAGGAAAGTAGAAAATTCGGATAGTTTCACCAGCAATACTGTAATCACGATGCACCAGAGCGTTGACTACGGCCTCGCGTAAAGCTTCGATGGGATAATCTGGTAGATCCACCCGGTGAAATCCTCTCATCTCAGCCGACATTTTAAGATTACTGGTCAAAAACGCTTCAATTTGGGTTACTTGCTGAGTAAGAGTGCCGTTCAAGATGCGTCGGTCGCGGTAGCGGCGTAAACCTGTCTGGTCGGAGAAGAGTACACAGACCACTTCCGAGTGCCTTATAAAATCTTGGGGGGTGTCGCCAAAAAGAACCATTCCAGCATTGGTGGGGCGAATAACCTCTTGACCCTGCCGATCCTGCGTAATTTTGGCGCAACCAATCGTAATTAGTACGGCAACTTGATCTGCCATGCGTTTGGGATTAGCTCCTCTAGCAAGGCGCTGTTGGAGGTAACGGTCAATAAGTCCTTGATCTAGGTCAGCAAGAGTAGCACTAGGAATGGGTAGAGCTTCCCAATTGAGCGATCCGGTACGATAAAGGAAATCTTTAATCTCCATCCCAGAAAAAGAGATAGTATTTGTCCCTCGGCGAATCCAAAAGGTATTGCCAGATTGGTAAAGTGTGCCATCATTGGGCAGGATGTAAGCTACTACCACTTTGCGCCCTTTGATCTCAATGGCCTCTGGTTGTTCAGGATCAAGCCGCACAGAGGGTTTACACAAGCGGATAGACTGCATAATGTTGTCTACAGCTTCGCCTTCATTGCGTACCCCCACTATCTCCCAAGTCTTATCCGCTACTCCAATCACAACATAACCCCCAGCCCCATTAGCCATACCGCAGATGCGCTCGGCCATTTCGGAAGGGCGCGGTGGCGCAATTTTAAGTTCTAGGGTAGTAGTTTCACCACCCGCGATCAACTCTTCAAGTAATTGAGCATTCATCTTTAACCCACCTAATCCATAAGTGCTTTGATAAAGCTGGAACCACTTCTGCTATCCTAACGCAAGAGCAGTCTTAAAGCAAGAATACCGCCAAGATACCGCCAAGATACCGCCAAACTGAAATTGATACCGCCAAGATACCGCCAAGATACCGCCAAAATTAGTCTAATACTGCCAACCTACCGCAGTTGCGGTATAATAGCCGTGAAAAGTGGACAACCATTTCGATTAGGATAATTCAAAGGAAATTAAATGAAATTTAGGAGGAGTAGATAACTTGACAAGCAAGAACAAACGCGACAAACGAGAGCAGGCTCATAAGGAACGGGTGCGACAGTTGCGTACCGGGGAGATTTCAGCACCGCCGCCGCCAGTGCCGCCCTCTCCGGTTTCTACCCGAAAAGTGGCTCAGGCAAGCAAGAGCGATTTGAAGGCTTTTGCCTTAGATGAGGCCGAAGTTGCTTCTCGGCAAAGTGTAATAGCTGACATGATGAGGGATTATAGTGCCAACATCTTGCAAATACGGAATTTCTTAGAAAAATATGAGGAACGAGCCGAACGGCTCCAGGAAGACCGCCGAAAATTTATCAAGAGATCCCAAGAACTCTTTTCTCAGCCGGAGTTTAGTCAATGCCATCTTAATCGCAAGGTGATCAAGTATATTTCCGATAAAATCGGCGGGCTTGATTATTCGCCAGTGCATACCAAACTGCAAGACTTTACGAAGCAACTAGTTCGAGGTGTGCGGGCCATTCCTGAAGGCGAGGTTCAGTGGCTGCTGATTGGTTTAATGTCGGCTATCCTGAAATTGATCGAGCAAAACCGGGTGGATGAGGCCATTATCGCGACTGTTAGTTTCTTGGCGACCGTAGAAGCTCCCAAAGACCTTAACCCCTTTACTATGGCAATGCTGATTCAAGGTTTGGATAACTACAACGCAAACAAAGGTCAAGCGTTTGAAGCTCTCTTAGAAAAGTTGGGCCTTACTCGAGAACAACTGAGGGCACAAGGCGCACCAGACTTTGATTCGCCGGAGTTTGTTACTTGGCTGGTGGATAAGTTGCGTGATGGAAAGATTATTTCACAACTAGAAGAGGTCTTAGCCCAAAAACCAGAGCTAACTGAATACGCCCGGAACACCATTTCCTTGACCGAAGGCAACGTTATCATTCTGTTGAATGAGCCGGGGGCGGAGACTCTACTTTACACCAAAGAGGAACTGGCTCAAACCGGGATCTTTGATTACCTGAACGAACACTGCCAGAAGATGCTGAACGAATATCCTGATGGGCCTGAAGCCTTCGCACGGGATTCCAAGCCGACCAAAAATAAAAAGAAAAAGGCGCGGCTTGAACAAGTTGCTAAAACCACTTTGGAAGGGATAGTTATAGAGCTAACCCGTCGCCTAGCTACAGTTGAATACTTGACTCTTTTGCTAACGCGGCTGAAAGAGTATCAGCGCGAAAATCTAGCGGTGGAAAAAAGTGATATGACTTTTGCTTTGCTAGAGATAAATAGTCTGGTGGAGATAGAGGATGATGAAAAACGCAGGGAACGAGTGGCAGAAACTCCCTTCTTATTTCAGTTAGCCAATCTCAGTCTTAAAGCCGTTATTTCGTCAGACAGCACTATCTTTAAGGTGGCCGAATACAAGTTGATAGGAGAATAGAAGAATGGGTAGGGGTTTATTGCATAAACCAAACCGCTCCCTTTGGTAAATTCTAGTTGAGTCTGATAGTATGTTAGTATCTTTGAGTAGGAGTTGTTGAACGGTTTTGGTAGCAGAAGGAGCTAGAAGGGTATGCAGAGGGAGCCAGATCAGAAGAACGCTGGGTACTCGGCGAGAATCTTGGGTAAGTTATTATCTAATTTGCCCTCTAAGTTACCTTCTAATATTGGGTGTTTTGTGGTAATTCTTGGTAGTTTACATTTTGGGTTTATGGCACTTCTCCTTTTCGAACCAACAGGAACCATTAGCAGACAGGGCTGGATTAATTGGGCAGTACTGAGTGTAATTGCTTATTTTTCAGGTTTTCTTGCTTGGCTATTTCCTCGCTTTGTTCTGCCATTTCTATTAATCGGGGGATTAAGCGCGATTACGGCCGATTTAGGGGGCTTTTTTTCACTCATAACGACTGTAATTAGCGTGTTGATGTTGGCCGGGGCTTTTTTGGCTTTTCTAATCCGCCACCGCCCATCTGTGGTTTATCCTCAAAGATCGTTATCTTTATGGATAGTAGTGCTAGGAGGTTGGTTATTAGGTATGTATGCTATCGGAATATTTGGACTCCCCGTTACGCCAATTGTCTTTCAACCTGTAGCCCCAAAAGCCACGTCTATTACTATAGTAGCACCTAGCACATCTGCACCTACGAACAGTCCTACCAAATAAGGTTCTGTAGGAGAAATTTCACAGCAGCATAGCAGAAAGAAGTTGAGCAATGGCATATACAATCGCCTGTAGCAATATCAAGGGTGGCACGGGCAAAACTAGTACCGTCAGTAGCCTTACCGGAATATTTGCTTCTCAGGGTTATCGGGTTTTGGCGGTAGATTGTGACCCTCAAAGCAATCTCACGATTGGTTTAGGAATAAACCCGGACAACCTAGATAAGACTTTGGTGGAAGCCTTGGTGGGGGCAGGGCCGAATAACACTAATGGTGGTTTGCCTCTTTCTGAGGTGATTATCCCAATGGCCGAAGGTTTTGGCCTAGTTCCAGCGCATATGGCTCTACAGGCGTTGGAACTACAGATGGTCAGTATGTTTTCGCGGGAAAAGGTGTTGCGGCGTAAGTTGGAAGAGGTCAAGGATCGCTATGATCTGATCTTCTTGGACTGCTCACCCAGCATCAATATGTTGACCATTAACGCTCTGACTGCGGCGGATAGCGTTTTGGTTCCGGTGCAGGCCAACTCTTTCTATGCCCTCTATGGTATGTCGCAATTAATGAATACCATCCGTTATGTGCAGAGTGATCCTAACCCTGACTTGAAGGTGTTGGGGGTGATTCTTACCATGAGCAACAATACGCGGATTGCCAAAGAGGTTAGTGGTCAACTCAAGGAGAATTTTGGGGATAACCTCTTTAATAGTATCATCCGGTTGAACACCAAGTTGGCCGAGGCTCCGGCAATGGGCCAAACTATTAGTACCTATGCGGGAGATAGTCCGGTGGCAGAGGATTATAGAAACTTGGCAGAGGAGATCAAAGTACGTGCAAAAATCTAATTTTAGAAATAACCTGATGCGCGACATGATTGCTCCGCAAAAGGTCGGGCTGGAGAATAATCCCAAAGCTAAGCTTCTGCCGATAGAGCGAATCGTCAGCAATCCTTTCCAAGTGCGCCAAGATTTTAGTTCACCCGAAGCCTTAGCCGCCCTAGAAGAGTTGGCGGCAGATATTCAGCAGCATGGAATCTTGCAGCCCCTTTTAGTGCGTCCACTTCCCACTCCTGCGGTTGGAAACAGCAAGACCAATACTTCGGCTCTTGACGTTGCTGCCAAAGTCGAAAAATTTGAGATTGTAGCCGGAGAGCGGCGCTACCGGGCTGCCCAGCTTGCCGACCTCAAAGAGTTACCCGTTATCATCGAAACCTATACCGACGAAGAAGCGCGTTTGGTCTCCCTTACCGAGAATTTGCAGCGCCGTGACCTGAACTTTAAAGAGGAAGTCACTTTCCTAGCCGAACTAGATGCCCAGCGTAGCACCGCAGGTAAGGGAGGTGAATCAGACCTCGCTCAGCTTATTCACAAATCGCGGACTTATGTTGCCAAGCGTCTCAAGCTGGTGGCTTTCCCCGAACTGGTGGAGCGGGTGAGCAAGAGTGAGCTTTCCATCAATGAAGCCTATACTCAAGCCGTTTCCCACGATAAAACCACTAGTGAAAAAGATAACGAAGTGTTCCTTGGGAACACTTCCAAAAGAAACCAGCACCAGAAAACCCCCTCCTCCACTTCAACCCTTGTTGGTTCTAGTTCCTTTGCCGCACGTGCTATCCCTTTCACCCGCTTGCGGGAGGCGGTTGTAAAGTTAAACCGCGAACTAGAAAGATTGGATAGCGAAGAACGGGTTTGGCTCAAGCAAGAACTAGATCAATTGGAGCAAGAGCTAACCCAACTCCGCTCCAAACTGCAATAGCCATTAGTGAAATAGGTAACAAAGTGTTCCCAGGGAACACTTTCGCTTTTTACAAGAAAATGTAGCACGTGAAACAGTTCTAAGCACAACTTTTGTCAAAAGGATTTGTAACTACACAGCCCTTGACAGATATGATAAATTAAGCATATGAAACTAGAAGAAGAACTTCGCGTCGAAAACGCTAATCTCAAAGCACAAGTCGCTGACCTCAAAGCACCGATTGCTCAGTTGTCAGAAAAATTGACCCAAGTTCAGGCGCAATCGGCACATGATGCCCTCTTTACAGCCCTGCTAGGGGCTGTGTAGTTACAAGGATTTTAGTAGTAAAACACAGCAAGGAGATAATATGGCGTATAAACAAGATGGACAAGACTCCGATATTTTTGTACAGTCCTGCATCATAACTAACAATTTTCCAGAAACTTTGGAAGAAATGCTTAGTGTGGTGGAAAAACATGGTGAGGATGGACACGGTAAGTGGATGAGCGATATGGATTTGGTGATGGAATATGCCAAATGTGATCCCGATGATTATTGGTGTGAGTGGACTGTTCCAAAATGGTTGACAATTGGAGACAAGGTTTTTTTCTATCACGCTTTAGGAGCGAAGCAGCGTGTACCAAAGTTGCTAAGACAAGCGCGTCGGGAATACGCTCCAGAGAGCGACCTTGCTAAACTATTGGAGCAAGCTTGGAATGCTGTAAATCCAACGGACAGGACATATGAGCCACAAAATGACCTTGTTAAACTGTTAGAACACTGCTATGAGTTGATGGAAAAGTACTCGGGCAAAATCTATGGTTGCGCGGAGTTAATAGATAAACCTAAAAGCTTGCCAGAAGATGAGGAAGGTTATATTTATATAAGCAAGATTCATATCTTTGAAAATCCCATAGATCGCACGGATTTCAGAGAGTTTATAAAGATTAGTCCTGGCGCAACTATTACTCCACTTTCAGGAGGCAGTGCTACGCAGCTAAAGCAGAGGCTAGGTGATCACAACCAGTTACCTGAGTATCTCCAGATAGCCAACTTTGAAGATAAGGGTTTTCATAATGTAAATCGGGATACTTGGATTTCTATATCATGTGCGCCGCACACTAGATTTAGGCTTGAATACCAGATTCGGGCTTATTTTATAGACTTTTTGCTTGATGAGTTGAAGGATGAACGCTCACCTTTGCTAGAAGAATGTGAGTGCTTCAAGAAGGACAACAGCAGTAAAGGGATCGTAGACTATTTTGTTAGAATTGAGAAAACTTGGCTACCCGTTGAAGCCAAGCTAAACATTCTCGCGGAGAGACATTTATTTCTTCAAACAGCTAAGTATCTTGATCTGGAAAAATTTGTTCCTAAAAAGGGTTCTAATATAGGTAAACCTTATGAGGAGAATATATCTTCCTATTGCCTTGTTATAGATCTTTTGGGTCTTTATATCGTCAACAAGGATGGTTTTGTGAATTGCGATTATAATAATCCTGTGTGGAGGCGTGTGGACATAGGCCGTGAATTAATAGCTGATATTCGTAGTACTCTTGGTAAGCTAATCAGTGGCTAGAGCCAATCCCTTATAAATAAGGGTAGAATTGTAGGAGGGATTTCTAATCCCGATTTGTGAGAAGACCTGTTCGGGATTGGAAATCCCTCCTACATTCGCTTATTTGTGAGAAGACCTGTTCGGGATTGGAAATCCCTCCTACATTCGCTTATTTGAAGAGAAGACCTGTTCGGGATTGGAAATCCCTCCTACATTCGCTTATTTGTGAGAAG
>JACAUC010000173.1 GCA_013390945.1 Candidatus Chloroheliaceae bacterium | reverse complement strand
TCGTTCCTGCCACCGCAGTCGTGGCAGCACTTGTCGTTCCTGCCACCGCAGTCGTTCCAGTAGTAGTGATTCCACTGGTGGTAGTGACAACCGGGGCCGCCGCCGTAGCCACTGGAAGTGTAGGAATCGGGAGCATAGTCTCGGTCGGCGGAATTACGGGCGTAAAGACCGGAGCAGGCACTTGGGTAGGAACGGTAGTCGGCGTAGGTGATGTATTATACTTAGTTTTGGCTGCGTCTACCTGTTGCTTGAGCCATTTGGTATAGACCGCATAATCTCCGTTTTGGTCGGTCTTAGCAAGCTGATTATACTCCACCGCATCTAGTGGGCGGGTATCATTCTTATCCGTCAACCAGATAATATGATAGCCAAAATCGCTCTTAACCGGATCACTCAACTGTTTAACTTCTAACTTTAGAGCAGCCTGATAGAAAGGATCAACCATAGTACCCTCGATAAACCAACCCACATCGCCATTGTGAGCCGCCGCCGTCTTATCTTCTGATTTATCACGGGCCAGCTCGATAAATTTGCTTTCCAGTTGAGCTGCCGGAACCGCTTTTAACTGGGCCAAAATATCCTTAGCCGTCGCCTCATCTTTTAACAGAATATGGCTGGCTTTGAGTTGTGGATAGGGATCCCCAACTTTTGCCAACTTACTAAGCAACTGCTGGCTAACTTGGCGTTTAACAAATTGAGGACGCAATTCCCATTTCTTGTAATCATCCTCCGAAAGTCCGGTAGCTTTCTTGAAAGAGTCAAGGAAACCTTGCCGACTAGCCGAAATCGTCGCTTGAATTTTATCGTTCGCAATCGGACTTGGAGTCAAGGTAGCGGTAGGCGTAACGGTGGCAGTCGCCGTAATATTGGCAGTCGGTGTCACGGTAGTAGTCGCCGTAATTGTCCCACTAATAGTGGCTCCCGGTGTCAGGTTGGCGGTAGTAGTTGCTCCGGGGGTACTATTAGCACTACCAGTAGGTTGTGGTGTAAGAGCAACAGTAGTACTAGGCACAACCGAAGATGTAATAGTTGGGCTGACCGAAGGAGTAGCGGTGGGTAGCGGCGTAGTATTATCAGCCGTTGCAGTGGCAATCCCCGCCATCGCGGTACTCACCGACTCGGCGGTAGCAGTAGCAGGTATGCCAGTGGCATTAGGGGTAGGAGTATAGATAGTAGAAAGGAACAAATCTTTCAAATAGTTGTTAAGGTCTTCATCGCTAACCGTAATGCCAAGCAAATCCTTAGCCGCTTTTTCCGCAATAAGATTGGAGACGAGCGCGGTTAGGGTAGCCTGATCTACATCGTGGTTGGTTATGTCGCCGAGTTCAGTTTGATCCAATTGCACCCTAGCCTTTAATTGATTCAACTGATCGCCCTGTACATAGGATGACTGTTGTTGAAGTTGACCAATTTCTTTAAACAATTGAATCTTGCGATACTTATAATAATCGCCACTGCTGACGGTTTGTCCATTCACTTCAGCTAGAGTTTTAATATTTGGCCCAATCAAGGATTGAAAAATACCGATCAGCAGCACTAGGACGATTAAACCAACTACGACAGCCGTAGCAATAACCAACTGTTGCTGGTGCTGCAAATCTTTCTGGTGGCGATTAGCTTGGCGGCGGGTCATTGGCTGGGGTTCAGCAGCCTGAGATTGGCGGGGGGGACGGCGTAGAGCAGCCGAATTAACAGGTGGCGCGACCGCACCGCTCTTCTTTCGAGGGGCGGAGGGTTGTGAACGTTGTGGGCGCATACGATCTGGTCGCTGCTTCGCACCTCCTTCAGCCTGCTCATCCGGGGTGTTTGGGAGATTGTCTTCACTCTTGGGCATTAGGTATTTTTCTCTCTTCCGGCTTAAATTTTTCTTGGATTATTTGAAACCAAATAAAACACAGGAAAGCTCGGTTTTGCCCTTGCTGCTCCTGTGCCTTAGACGCACTATAATATAAAATAGATGTTTTGATTTCACCAAGCGTTTCTGAAATCAAACTAGAATTTCTACTTAACGGGTCTGATTTGCCACATAAGGCAGCAGTGCCATATAACGGCCCCGTTTGATGGCAGTAGTCAGGGAGCGCTGATGGCGGGCGCAGGTGCCGGTCTTACGTCGTGGCTCGATTTTACCACGATCCGAAAGATAGCGGCGCAAGCGCTGGAAATCCTTGTAGTCTACTTCGCGCACCTTATCTACACAAAACTGGCAAACTTTTCGGCGCGGCGTAAAACGATCTTTACCACCTGGTCGTCGTGGTCGGCGTGGTCCAGGGCCACCTAGTCTACCGCCTGATCCATCTTGTCCGCCATCACCATCATCACCGCCTTGAGGGGCGGAGGGACGGAAACCACCCGGACGGGGGGGGCGGTTAAAAGGACGGCCTGGCGGCGGCGTAGTCGCCACGGGCGAGGGTGTCGGATTATTTTGATTTTCGTTCTCGGTTGTCACCTAATTCTAAACTCCTTCGGCATTTAACACTGACCGATACCTCTAAATAGAGGAGAAAAACGAAATGGGCTAAAATTTGAACTCACTACAACGGGTAGCACTTGCCCGGACTTAGAACAATCTTAGAATGGTATATCTTCTGGCTCGGCCTCATCATCAAAAGGATTGTCATTGCGGCGGGGAGCAGGCTTGTTGCGCGACGGTGCAGTATTGGATTGATACCCCCCACTGCTACCTTCCTCTTGACTGCGCTTCGAGTCTAACATATACATATCGGTAGCTATCACTTCGGTGCTGGTGCGTTTCTGACCATCTTTATCTTGCCACTCTCGCGTCTGCAAACGACCTTCAATAAATACATGGCTACCTTTTTTCAAATAATTGGCACAAGTCTCGGCCAATTTTTCCCATGCAACTACTCGAAACCACTCGGTCTGTTCTTTCCAGCTATCACCATCCTTGACATTTCGACCACTTGCTACCGAAAAGGTAGCCACCGGATTACCATTTGGAGTAACCCGCAGGTCTACATCTTTGCCCAAGCGACCTGTTAGCATCACTTTGTTCAAATCCCTAGCCATTTCTTTTCATCTCCTTTATTTATTAAGATAGCGGCTCAAATTCAATTATATCAGCTAAATAAGAAAAATGAAACAGCCTAAATCACCTAGTCTTTCGCCAAGCTAATTAATAGATGGCGAAATACATTTTCGGAAATCCGCAGGTCACTCTCCAACTCGTCTGCCTTAGCGGGTTCCAAGCGAAAATTAGCCAAAACATAGAAACCATCTGGAGACTTGTTGATTTGGTAAGTCATTCGGCGTTTGCCCCAAGGGGCACTTGAATTGTTTTCGCCAATCTCGCCGCCTAGTCGGGTGACAAGAGTGTTCACTTTGTCTATTGCCGCAGGAAGATTTTCCTCTCCAAGTTCGGGGTTTAAAATATATAACATTTCGTAATCGCGCATGGTGTCCTCACACCTCCTTTCTATGGGTTTACCCCGGTTCAATTTTTCCTGTCCTTAACTTTTCTGGTGAAGAAAAGAGAAAACCTTCTAGACAGGCGGCGGAAAATCCGTGTGATAGGGATTCTCTCGCCAGAACCGACGCAGAAAAGCCAAACCTTAATGGGGTTTAACCTTTAGTCAGAATATTCTGACAATTAAATTATCTACTAAACATTCAAAAAGAGCCACTTTGTTTTTTGTTTACCGAACTAGGATTATAGCACACTTCAGGGAGAGCCGCAAACGACATTTATAAATTTCTAAGGCTGTTGCAAAGTCGCTGTAGGCGAAATAAATTTTCATGACCCTATGCTAGGGGCCAAAAGTATTTTGTGGAACTGGTAATCAAATTCACGCCGTGCCTGTGGAACATTGGTAACCCCTTGTCCGAGTAACAAGGCAATGACCGTGTTATTGATGACAGCGTTGACCTCTGGTGCTTTTCCCATTCTGAGTTGTGACCAATCCTCCTCAAAGGTAACATCGCGCCGATAATGAGGCCATGGGGTGTAATCTTTCAGCAGGCTGCTGACCGTAATCACCCGCTTTTCGATCCGTCCATGACCTTTATCCCACTCCTCATAGACCTCGAAATCGAAGGTTTTTTCGTCTACTTTTTCACCCTTTCAACTCCTTACCGGACTTTGCAACAGCCTTATCCTAATTGGTAGGGCTGTTACAAAGTCGTAATTTGACAAGACCGGAGGTATGTCAAGATCAACTGACGGAGCCGCATCCAACAATCTTGGCATAAGAGAAAGCTGATAAGTAGGCTAACATAGTTTTCCATAACCACCTTCTTGTCGGAAGGCCAAAATCTGTAGGATGCTGCGTAACCTAGGTTCCGTCAGTTGATCTTCACATACCACTACTCTTGCCGGATTGGATAGCTCCTCGACTTTGCAACAGCCTACCTGTCCCCTTACTGCTTAATGTGGTGTTACCAGTTTGGTGTATAATGAACCATCTACGAAATTTTTAATTAAAGCAAGGGAAAGGAGCCGCTCTGGATGAGCCTCAATCTGGCGACACTATTGATAGAAAGTGCCAAACGCAACCCTACGAAAGTCGCCGTTATTTTAGACGAATTTCGCCTGACTTACGCCGAATTACACGCTGAGAGCAATAAATTTGCCAATCTGCTTACCCAAGCAGGGGTGCGTAAAGGCGATAAGGTAGCTATGTTGTTACCCAATCTACCCCAATTCTTGATCTGTTACTATGGTATTCTCAAGACCGGGGCAACCGTCGTAACGTTAAATGTTTTGCTCAAGGCTGGGGAGATCGCCTATCGCTTAGAAGATAGCGAGGCGGTAGCTTTGATAACTTGGGAGCCTTTTGTAGATCAGGCTCTACCGGCTTTTCAACAAGTCGACACCTGTCGCAACCTCTTTTTTGTCAATGCGGCAACTTCCACTAGTCAACCGGAAGGCGAGGGGATTAAAAACTTCAATGCGCTAATGCGAGATGCTTGGCCGACCTTTGATCTAGTCCAAACTATGCCCGAAGATACGGCAGTCTTCCTTTACAGTGGCAGTACTAGCGGTCAGGCAAAAGCAGCCGAATTGACCCACTTTAACCTACTTTTTAATGTGCGGGTTATCGTGGATGAGTTGGGCTTCTCCTTTGTTTCAAACGAGGTAGTTTTGGCCGCGTTGCCGCTTTTCCACTCCTTTGGTCAAACTGCCGTGATGAATACCGCCATCAGTCTCGGTCAAACTATCACGCTGATGCCCCGCTTTGACCCGGTTAAGGCTTTCAGGATTATCGAGCGTGACAAGGTTACAAAATTTGCCGGGGTTCCCACAATGTACCTCTACCTAATTAACCATCCCGACCGCACCCGATACGACCTCTCCAGTCTACACGAGTGTATCAGTGGTGGGGCGGCACTGACGGTGGAACTCTTCCAAGCTTGGGAAAAGGCTTTTGGCTTTAAGATTTTGGAGGGCTTTGGCCTTTCTGAAACCTCACCCGTGGCTTCTTTTAATATTCGCTCCCGTTCACCCAAGCCTGGCTCCATCGGCGTACCTGTCTGGGGCGTTGAAATGAAGATAGCCGATGACCTAGATAACGAAGTTCCGGTGGGTGACGCAGGCGAATTGCTAATTCGGGGCCATAATGTGATGAAGGGCTACTATAAACGGCCCGAACTCAACGCCGAAGTAATGCGGAATGGCTGGTTCCATAGCGGCGACCTTGCCCGAATGGACGAAGAGGGCTATTTTTATATTGTGGGCCGCAAGAAGGATATGATTTTGCGTGGTGGCTTCAACATCTACGCGCGTGAGATTGAAGACCTTGTCTGCAGCCATCCGGCAGTGCTGGAGTGTGCCGTTTTTGGTGTAGCCGATGAAATGTTGGGTGAAGAGGTCAAAGCCGTAGTGGTTTCCAAACCAGGCCAGACGATTACGGAAAAAGAGATAAGCAAATACTGTCGGGAACGAGTGGCTTCCTACAAGTATCCACGCTATGTCGAAATCCGAAGCGAGCCTTTGCCTCGGAACGATAAAGGCCAAATTCTCAAACAGCAACTCAAGGGCTAATTTTTAGTAACCTGCACTTTGGCAAGCTCGGCCTCATCCCCACCACTGGCAAAGGTGAGGCGACCCCCATTGGGCGCGACATAAAGGCCCAATGAAAGACTATAGCTGCCGGGCGGCAGAGTAGCAGGCAAGGTTAGGGGGTATTCGTCGCGTACCACCTCGCCCGGTTGCCAGAGCGAAGTTGGGCGTGTTCCGCTCAAGGGCGGCAGATCAATTTGGGCTACAATTTGGTCTGAGCTATCCAGTAGGTGAACAAAAGTGGTGTAGTCCTGCAAAACCGGAGCGAGGGTTTGCCAGTAGAAAGTTAGCGGCAAAGTCTCACCCGCTTTGGCGGCGGCAGGTAAGTCCGCTCCGACTAGCTTAATTTTACCGCCAAAATCAATTTGCAAAGGCTGGGCAATCTTGTAAGCATCGGGCGAGGAGGCTACCGTCGGCAATCCGGTGGAGAGAACCAAAAGACGGGCACCGGGTCGATCAGTTTTGTTTTTAGGAAAATCCTGTACTAGTTGCAAACCTGCTGGACGTGGCCCCTCGATTAAAGTCCGGTATGTTTCGCGTACTGCTGGTTTGCCAGTTTCATAAGCTTCTTTATAGTAGGCTTCGCTTAAAACCAGATAGTTATAGCCATTGGCGGCATACCATTCTGGCAGATGTTCCAAGGCACTCTTGCCACCTTCGACCCGGTAGCTATTGCGTGGCAATAACTCCACCGAGAAAGGCTCAATCCAAAGCTTTGAGCCACGTGGCAATTCCTCCTGTACCCAAGCAGTTGCCCTTGCCCGATTAGTCGGCTGAGCATTGTAGCGATCATACTCCAAAATTGTCAGGGCTGGACTGATTATCGCACCACCGGCCAAAATTGCCAGTACCAGAACTTGCCAGCGAACTAGACCCTTGGGCCGTAGAACCCTCTCCACCAAACTGACTAAGAACCAACCCGCAAAAATGGTCAAAAAGGGTACGATAGGCATTAGATTGCGGGTAAAATTCACCTTATAGCCCGAAAGCTGAAGATAGGAAAAGACTGGAAAGGTCAGCAGAATTAGATCAGTTCGGCGGTGTCGGGCAAAAGCCAATAGCACCCCACTCAAGCCCAACGCCACCACCGCTGCATTTTCATCCCACATGGCCCCGATATAATAACTCCAGTTAGTTGCGCCCTCAAAACCGGGATGGCCTACATTTTGATAATGGTTAATAATTGCCGCCAAGTCAGTAAAAAAATTGGGTAGGTGGAAGAAGATAAAGGGCGAACTTACAAAAAAACCGCCAAAAGTGGCCGCTAAAACTATTAGCAGATTCCAGTTGAGCCAACGACGCGACGAACGTCCGGTAAAATGAGCCAATAACACTGGCAAAAAGATCAAGAGATTGTTATATTTGCTACCCATCGCCAACCCGCAGAGTAGACCTGCCAACAGATAAGTCCGCTTACGCTCTTCACCAGCACTTATCCGGTAAATCCAGAAGAAGGGCCACAAAGCAAAAAAGCCGCTTGGTACATCGGTTGTAATCCAGTGCGAGTTAAGGGCGTGTAAATAGAAAAAGCAGAGAAAGAGTGCCCCCACCACCCCGGCCCGGCCTCCGTAGTAACGTCGCCCAAGCAGAAAAACCAGCAGCACCGTCGCGGCTCCTAGGAGTGCCGTCAAGCTTCGGCCCCATTGATAAAACGCGGCCTTGACCAAGGGGTCATTCAGATTACTAGTACCCTCGTAACGTCCAGCAGTAACACCTTGGAGGAAATGGATGGAAAAGACTCCAGTTTGCAAATAGGTGTAAAGACCGGGATAGGTGAACGCTTGGCGGTCGTTGTCCGGCAAGGCGGGATGGTGGTAATCTAGGGGATCAAAATTACCCGTCTGAACGATGTGCAGAGCGCGTTCTGCCCCGGCCCACTCATCCACATGTTCCAAGTAGGGCAAGCCAAAATTAACTCCCCATAGCCGTACCAGCAGTGCCAATCCTACAATCAAGCCCACCGGAACCCATGTTAACCACCTAGCCCTTACCGACTCTTTGCGCCAGAGAATCGGAATCCAAGCTACTCCAAAAACCAGATAGAGCCGAGCCAAAACTCCACCACCAAAGAGCAAGGCGACTACCCCGAAGAGCAATTTGCGGCCCCCCGGCAGATTGTTATAAAAATCGGCCCCTTTGGTGAGGTAAAGGAGATAAAGAGCTAAGCCACTCAGAGCCAATCCCAGATTTAGATTTCGCTCCAAGCGGCGGCTTTTTGGCAAGGAATTAACCGGGCTATCCTCAGACGAAGCGGTTTCTGGTGGTTTGGGCTGAGTCTGCAAGTTTCGAGATCCTCTATTTAGATAAACTCAAAGATGGTTAATTCCGGGCGGGAGTTAAAGCGCAGGCGCAGACCACTCAACCCCAATCCTCGGCTAACATAGAGGCGATTCCCTTTAATAGTATACCAACCTACAGGGTAACGGGTACGATGGCTACTGTAGGTATAACGAATCCAATTGAAACGCTTGTGAAAGGGGGGTAACATTGGGTTAACTTGTCCACCATGGGTATGACCGCTTAAAACCAGTTCGGTATAATTAGGCGGTAGTTCGGAGACATAATCAGGGTTATGCGAAACTACCAGCAAAGGCCGCTCACCGGGAGCCAATTTTTCAGTAGCCTCGGTCAGATTAGGCTCGCCTCGGTGATGGTCATCCAACCCGACTATCCAGCGATATTCGCCTCTGGAATAGACTTGTAAGGCTTGGTTGCGTAAGACTTTAACTCCAAGCTGGTGCAAATTATCTATGATGCGTTCCGGGTCACACCGCCGTCCAAAATAATCATGGTTGCCCATTATCGCCACTACTAGCAACCCTGAGTGGGTCAAAGGGGAGATCAAGCGACTTAGAGCCGGGTTCCATTGCCCTCTTGAGAAATAATCGCCTCCCAAGACTACCAGGTCAGGCCGCAAAGCAAGCGTCCGCTCGAAAGCCCTTGTCAGGGTATTCAAAGGCTCCTCTTGAGGGGCGATGTGTAAATCACTCAGGAAGGCTACCCGGTAGCCCTGCCAAGCTGATTTTGCCCCCGCTTTACCGGAGAGTGATACTCGATAATGGTTTTCCTGCAACCAATAAGGCTCAAGGTAGTGGGCATAAGCTAAGGCCAAACCGCCGAATAGGGTTGTTCCGCCGCTTGCCAAGCCCAACCACCGCAATTTTGTCCTTGTTCCGCCGCGCATATAATACTCCTTCAGGGCTTATCCCTACCCTACAAATCTCTGCAAAAACGAAAAGTACTTTGTAATACAACTTACCTATTATAGCATGGCTTATCTTTACGCTTTATCCGTTGGTGGAAATTGATGGGCAAAACTCAAGTTACACCCAAGTTACGCAATTTCCGGCAGGAGGCATTACCGATTTACCGTAAGTGGCCTTTTAGTCTTAAATTATCTACCTTAACTCTTACGGCACTGATATAACCAATGGCTTGTTCGCCGGGGGCGTAACGTGGGAGGATTTGCTCCACTGTCGCTAGTTTCCATTTTCCCAAGTAGGTATCCCGCAACAAGACCGCCCAAGCGGTCAGTCCAGCAGTCCAAGAGGGGTAGACCTGAAAGGAGCCATTACCCGCCGTAGTGTAGCATGGCACATTAGCCTTACAGCGAATGTTACCTAACGATTTGGTTTCAACGGCTATACCTTTGGTTCCCAACGACGATTCTTTGTCAAAGAAGGCTAGGGCTAGGGCTGGGTCGCAATGCTCACGCAGACAAACCTCGTACATTGCCGCCGCTTCGGGTAGGGCCGGACTATGACCTTCGGCCAAAACCCGCTCAAAAACCTGAAAGGTGATAGTCGGCTCCGCAATCGGGTTATAGCGCAAATCCAGCGAATTAACTTGAAGCCTAGCGAAAGAGCCGGGGCTAGGCTTTAGGGCTTGACCGGAGAGTATCTGTTGTAGAGCTTCGCCCGAATAAGCCTGAAGGCTGCTTTCATCGGTTATTCCTAATTCTGCCCCCGGAAGCGGTTCGTTGAGCAGCGGGCCTAGGGTTGGGGCGGTTTGGGATGATGGGCGAATAGTTGGCTTCTTAGAAAGGTTTGGCTGAGTGTAATTCTCCTGCCAAGCCACCGACTTATAAGTGGCTGGCCTTCCGGTCTGGCCGGACAAACTAATCGCCAAAATTACTAGGAGACAAGCACAGCCTATCAGTAAAGCCGACGTAATTACCAACCCGCGACGTTTTTGCAAACCCCTCTCTCCCTTGTTCTAATCTCAACTTGTCATAATATAATCCTACACTATTATAAGGGCAAGGAGGGCAAATTACAATCTGGAACCATTCCTCGTTTTGAATGATTACCAATTCGGGTTTAAAATCAATTTGACACAGGTGTAACCTAATGTTAGGCTAAAGCGTTGTTAGTGTGATAGAACTAGTGTTAGTGGATAAGAATCAGCCGTTTGAGCGGGACATAGAATAATGTCTCTAGTCGAAAAGCCGGAGCAGGTTATAACGAAAAAAAAGTGGTCGGTGCTAAAACAAGCTGGCTTTTTAAAATGGCCGCTGGAAGAGTGGCTTTCTATCAAACGCGGGTTGGCAGCTTACCCCCTCTATGCCCTCCTCTTAGGTTCGGTGATCCTCTTTACCCTAGCCTACCAAGTACCCCTCGATTACCAGTTTAAACTTGGCCCTGGTTTTACTGCCGATTACCTATATGCCGTTAGCTTCAACAAACCCGAATCAAACGGTGATTTTGGCTTCCGCTGGTCGAGCGAGGAGAGCTATCTGCGCTTTCCGGGAGTGGGAGTCCTGCCCCACTCTACTTTAGAAATTGCGATGCAGGTGGGTGGTCGTCCGCCAAACCTACCCTTGCCAAGGGTAGCGGTTTGGGTAGACCAACTCAAGATCGGGGAAGTAATAGTTGGGCCGGGTGAGCAGATTTATCGCTTCGACTATCAGCCCGACGGTCATCGGCTAAATGGCAACTTGTACTTTACCCTCACCTCCACCGAGTCTTTTCAAGCCAAAGACCACAACCTTCCACTGGGTGTAGTTGTTACCAGTGTGCAGCTACGTGGTAGCCCCCAAAATAATCGGCCAGTAATTCCGGCTCTGCCCCAACTAGCCTTGCTCTTGGCCGGACTAGTAGTGATCTATCTTGCCCTAGTAAGGGCAGGCTGGAGTAGCAGAGGTGCAGCACGTTGGAGTAGTTTGATCGCTTTGAGTATGACGGTAGCCTTAGCCCTATTCCGACTCCAATTGACTCCCGCTTTAGAAACTCTTTTCTTGACGCTGCTAGTAGCCTATCCTCTGCTGGTGTTAGGGTTGCGGACTACAAAGCGGTGGCTAGGAGAAGATAAGTTACAGTGGGTCGGCCTGCTCTTTTTGGCAACCTTTACGGTCAAGGCGGCGGGTCTGAACCACCCGGCCTTTCTAATTATAGACCATTGGTTTCGGATACATCAAATTTTACGATTTTGGGATACACCGGCGGCCTTTTGGCAACAATATTATAATGTTAGCACGGGAGAGACCGTGACTGGAATAGCAGGTGGTTCGGCGGTGTTGGGTCAGTGGGGACTTTCGTTTAGTCTACCCTATTCACCGCTCTTTTATCTCTTTGCAGCTCCGCTTGCCCGAATCTGGCCGACACACGATCCAAACTTGTTAGCGGCGGTAAACCTGCTGGTAACTTGGTTGGAAGCTTCTTCGATCTTCCTTATCTATATAATTGCCTGTGAAGCTTACCGGGGAGTTTGGGCCAAACGCGCCGGTAATATTGCGGCGGCGCTATACGGCTTTTACCCGCTCTCCTTCCTGCTCTTTAGCGATGGTGGCTATAATTCGATCCTGGCGCATTGGCTCACCTTGCTATTTGTGGCCCTGCTCTTCAAAAGTTTTAATCGGGTTAGCTCACTTTGGTTAAACGTAGCCCTAGTAATCTCGCTCGCGGCGGCACTGCTGGCGCATACCTCTACGCTTTTGCTATTGGGTAGTCTGATGGTAGTATCCACCCTCCTCTTCTTTTTACAAACTCTAGCTAAGGGCAACACACCTACAGAGAAGAAGGGGCTAAATTCGAGTGGATTAGTAGTGAGACTAAGCCTAGTAAGTTTGGGTGGCTTTGGACTGGCCTTTGCTCTCTACTATGGCTGGTATATCATTCCCTTTGTGCGCGACTCGCTACCCACCCTGCTGAGCAAATTCAGCAATGGTGGTATTGGTCAGGAGCGCAAGTTGCTAGGTACAGAATTACTCTCTGGCTTCTGGCCCCAATTGTGGGAACATTTCCGGCTCTTCCCCTTCTTGCTAACCTTAATGGCCTTGGTATTCCTCTCTCCGTTTCGGCCTAAAAGCATTTCTCAAACGGCACGATTAGCCGAATATGCCCGGCGCGAGGTATGGCTCTTCTGGTTGGCTTGGCTAGTGGTCTTTCTGCTTTTCGCGCTGCTTGATCTGAAGGTAAATTTGTTGCAAAAGCATATGCTCTTTGCTGCGCCGCTGCTCTGCTTGGGAACGGGTTTTGCTCTCAGTCTGCTGTGGGAATGGGCCGCACCGAAAAATCAACTAATTCGCTGGACTAGCGGTTTGTTTATTGGGGGGCTAGTAACTTTCATCCTCTGGCAGGGAGTGGCACTGTGGTACGCTCGCGTCTTTTACTACACCTTACCCCCCGGTTCAGGTTAATCCAAACGATCAGACGAACGTAATCGGGATTAGAAATCCCTCCTACATTATCAGGATTAGAAATCCCTCCTACATTATCAGGATTAGAAATCCCTCCTACATTATCAG
>JACAUC010000172.1 GCA_013390945.1 Candidatus Chloroheliaceae bacterium | reverse complement strand
GTTTGGTTCAAGTCTTTACGATGTAGGAGGGATTTCTAATCCCGATTTGGGGATAAATGTTTGGTTCAAGTCTTTACGATGTAGGAGGGATTTCTAATCCCGATTTGGGGATATTCGTTGGTAGCTATGCGAGGCTAACTGACTCAGGTATTGGCTGGAGGTGGTAACGCCAAGTTGGGTGCTACATTCATAAAGGCTATGGCGCAAGTGGGCTGGATTTGAAATGTCCCAGCCCCGCCGCCGCAGGAGGTTAACTAAGGCTAGGACTCGGCGGCTATATTTTTCATAAAGCCAGAGTCGTTCCCATGTTCCAACCTGGCTACGCAGTCGGGCGATCCCATCAAAATTTACCAATTCTTCGGTCATAAAGTTGCTGGACTCGTCACAATAGAGGCTATTAAGGCAACAGGGTACTAGCAAATAGGGGCGGTCAGGGATGGTATGCCCTTCCTCCTGCCGTCCACTACCATTAGTATAGAGGGTTTTTTCACGGGTGACTAGCAAGGCTCGGCGACGGGAGGGTAAATCGGGAATTACCCGGAAGCCTACTTGAATCTGAATCCGGTCTTGATCTAGCCATTGTAGAAATTCCGTCTCGTTGGCAGGCCATTCTACTTTAAACCCAGTTTGATTTAGTTGAGGTGCCGAATAATAGGCTGCCTCTAACAAATGATTGATTAATAAAGGATAGTTATGGAGCAAAGTTCGGAAATTTTCAGGGCTGAGTTGTAGGTCGTGTTCGGCAGACCAAGCTTGAGCCGAAAGTTTTATATCGCAGATACTTACCAGCAGCTTATTGTTATTGGAGACGCTTAATATTACAAAATCGGGTGTTTTTGTACCCGTACCCCAAGCCCAAGCGGTAATGCCAGGTACGGCTTCGGTCTCAACATAAGCACAGAAGATTCGCCCGTGCGCCCGTGTCCACTGATCTAGCAAATGGTTATTGTGTTCGATAAAGCTATAAACCTGTGATTCCCAGCGGGCTGAGACTCCATCCATAATTTTTAATTCAGCTACAAGATGACGACTATCATCCTCCCAGAAGCTCTCTTGGGGTGCAATAAGTTGTTTGTAGAGGGTGTAATCCTCGCAAACAACGGCTCCCTTGATAAAGTGAACGGTAGTGCCGGGTCGTTCAAGGTGGGTGGCTCGTTGAACGGTGGCCGAATAGACTTGAGGCGGCCAATTTGGAATGGGTCGTACTGAAAGGCTGATCCGGTTTTCGGTTTGGAGCCATTGCTGGTAGCGGGTGGCAAGGCGGAGTGGGATGTGACCATTTTTACTGAACCATTGATCAATCAATTCCCGGTGAGTAGGGCGGGATGGTTCCACTGCCGTAGCCTTGGCTGGCTTACCCTGATTTCCTTTTTTAGCCTTACCCTGCTCCCAGAATAAGCTACTAACTTTGCGTAACTCTTCGGCGACTGCTAGTACTTCCTCACTCCCTGGTTCAATTAGATTCAGCAATGAAGTCATTTTACGACAATTCCAGCAGACTATCCGCCCGGTTTTGAAATAAAACATCGCCGATTCTTTGTGCCATTCTCTACTAAAGGGACAAATAACTTTCTTGGTGCCGCGGGAGGGCATATTTTCAGGTAGGTTTATTTTTAGATTAGTCATCGCTGCCTGAATCTGTTTGTGCAGGCGAGGCGAGTTTATTTTAACCGTGCTTTGTTGACAAAGGCAGGTGTGGCTGACTTTTACCCAATCTACCTGTGACTCGGCATAGACTGGTAATCCGCATTTTTCGCACAGATCCTCCAACACCACATATTTACATTCCAATAGCGTGGGCCGATAATCTTTGGCTTGAATGATACGAGTGCATATAGGGCAAACATTGCTATCTAGTTTTAGTGCGGCGGCTTCAAAGAGGAGTGGCCCACCTCCGCAACGCGGGCAGACGCAGGCGGCTCCTGTAACAATCAACACGCGATCCTCGGTTGAAGTTAGGGCAACTGGTGGTTCTGGAAATAGTGGAATGGGGGAATATTTCAGCAGTTTTACGCCCCATTTTTTGAACTTCGGCACAAATAGCCCGGCCATCTTCTTTAAGAATGGTCGGGCTACGATAGGGTAGCGGCTAAGGCGCAGTTTTAAGGTTTGCCTAAAATAGAGTGGTAAATCCATCTTTTTCCGAACTTTTAAAATGTTTACAAGTTACCCTCTTTATGATAACACGTAGTTGGGTCAAAAACAATACCAGTAGGTACTTTCGCCCTTTTTAAACCCCTTGCCACTCTTGAGAGGGGTCTCATCTTGCAAGATTGCAAAATTGCAAGATTGCAAAATAAGCATGATTGACTCCTCTTAGTGGTTTGTTGTATTCTTTGCAGGGCTTACCAAGAGTGTTATGTAAGTGAAGTAGAAATGGAACCTTTAACCTCTATTTCTACGCTGCTTTAACTATAGCTAAGCAAGCTATTTATTAATATCAAGAGGAGATACAAATGGAAATAAGTGCGCGTAATCAGTTAAAAGGCAAGATTAAATCGGTCAAGCTGGGTAGCATTATGGCCGAAGTGGTAATTGAACTGACTTCAGGGGAAGAGATCACAGCAGCGATCACTCGTGGCTCAGCCGAAGGTTTAGGTCTGGCTGTAGGTGATGACGCAGTGGCTATCATTAAATCTACTGAGATCATTATCGGTAAAAACTAGCTCTAATTACCAAGGGTGCTAGTTAGCGATTGAGTAGGGTTAACCGCTAAGAAGTTGAAAAATAAATAGGGTTGTGGCATAAAATCCAACCTCTGAAGGAGAACAACCCTATCCGAACCGCATGCGTTCCATTTCGTAATGTTTCACCAAAAAACCCTTAATGTTGACCAAAAAGGGTAGTGACAAATCCTTAATATTTGTTATAATATAGCATATGACAAGGAAAGGTAAGCCGCCCGTAATCCAGTTAACTACATCCTTACCACCAAGTATTAATACCCAATATGCTACTGTGGACGGTCGGAGGGTGTTGAGCGAAGGGGCGCGAAAATGGAAAAAAGAAGTGGGACGGCAGGTGGAACTGCTTGAAGATAAAGCAGTCCTAACCGAGAGGATGAAAGAAGCACTTCGTCATTGCTATATCTCCGTTTTTCTAGAATTTTTCTTCACCTCACCTCACCGTCGCGATTTGGATGGTGGTTTGAAAATTACGCTGGATGCCATCTGCGAAGCTCTGGGTCTGAATGATAACCGAGTAGTGGATCTCCATTTAGTAAAAAAGATTGATCCACTTTATCCACGCCTTGAAATAATGCTGGAGGGGATCGCCGAGTGGCAATTTGATACAGAATATATCTATTTGCCTGATACCAATGACTAAAGTTTAGGTGGGATAATGAGTAAACCTGTAGGATTTTAGAGGGAGTCTTAAATTCAATGTCCTTGCAAGCATCCGGGGAATCAAAAACTATAGCTTTGCGGGACACGGAAGGATCACCGCAGGCCGTGTCCGTAGAAAGACCGCTTGTACCCCACGTTCCAGCAGCCGAAGCAGTAGTTATACTTGATTTTGGTTCACAGTTCACCCGCTTAATTGCCCGACGGGTACGCGAGGCCCGGGTTTATTGTGAAATTTTGCCGCATAATGCCCCTTTTGAGGCAGTACTCGCCCTAAACCCACGTGGGTTTATTCTTTCCGGAGGGCCAGCCAGTGTCTATGACTTAGGTGCGCCCCAACTCCCTGAATATATCTTAGAAAGTGGCCGACCCATACTAGGGATTTGTTACGGGATGCAATTGCTGGCCCGACGGCTAGGTGGTGAGGTACAATATGCCGACCGACGTGAGTATGGTCAGGCTTATGCCGAACTAGTGGCTACTTCCCCACTTTTCCGCGATCTACCCAATCCACTTAGTGTTTGGATGAGCCATGGCGATCATATTGCACTGCCACCTCCCGGTTTTAGTGTTATCGCCCAAAGTGCCAATACTCCCGTCGCAGCAATGTCCGGTTATTATAGCTCAGCGGGAGCCAAAAAAGTACCAGTTTTAGGTCTGCAATTTCACCCTGAAGTAAACAATACCGACCAAGGCGAAGAGATTTTGCAGCGGTTTCTCTATGATATTTGTGGTTGTCAAGGCGATTGGACACCTGAACATTTTATCACTACTACTATCCAAGAGATCCAAGACAAAGTGGGAAAGGAAGGGCGGGCGCTCTGCGCCTTGAGTGGTGGGGTAGACTCCGCCGTCGCCGCTACTTTGGTCAATCAGGCTATCGGCAAACGTTTGACCTGCGTTTTTGTGAATAATGGACTTTTAAGGCAGGGTGAAGCCGAAAGTGTGTTGGAGACCTTTCGGGATCGGCTGGGTCTAAATCTGATCTATATAGATGCACGTGAACGCTTCTTGCAAAAATTGGAGAATGTGATAGACCCAGAGGAGAAGCGCAAACTAATAGGGAACGAGTTTATTTGGCTCTTTGAGCAGGAGGCTCGTAAGTTGGGCAAGGTGAAATGGCTAGTGCAAGGAACGCTCTATCCCGATGTAATCGAAAGTGCCACACCTGAAACCAGTTCCGCCTCCCGAATCAAAACCCACCACAACGTAGGCGGCCTTCCGCCCGATATGGAACTGAAGCTAATTGAACCCTTACGTTATCTCTTCAAAGATGAAGTACGGCAAGTTGGAGCAGAGTTGGGGCTTTCACCCGAAATAGTTTGGCGACAACCCTTCCCCGGCCCCGGACTAGCCGTGCGTGTGATCGGAGCGGTAAGTGAGGAACGGTTGGTAGTGCTAAGGGCCGCAGATGCCATTGTGCGAGAAGAGATTAGCAACGCCCAACTAGAGGGAGAAGCGGCGGTTTGGCAATATTTTGCAGTCTTAACCCCACTACAGAGCGTCGGGGTGATGGGAGATGGGCGAACCTATTCTAATGTAGTAGCCGTTCGAGCGGTCAGCAGTAAAGACGGTATGACGGCAGATTGGTCACGTTTGCCCTACGAAACACTCTCCCGTATTTCTAATCGAATTGTTAATGAGGTACCTGGGGTTAACCGTGTTGTTTACGATATTACTAGCAAACCACCAGCAACGATTGAATGGGAATAAAAACGAACAACGGAATATATGGCACATCCTAACCCCTTGAAACAGGGTTAGTATTACAAATATTAGGGGAAACTTTGATGAGCCTTCCACACATTTTAGTAGTAGATGATGACCCTGCTACATTACGACTGGTACGTGCTGCCTTGGAACAGGAGGGTTTTGAGGTCAGTACCGCCTTGACAGGTCAACAAGCTTTGAATAAACTAACCAAAGAATTGCCTAATTTGGCAATCGTAGACCTCAACCTGCCAGATATTCACGGTTTTGAGGTCTGCCGCCGCATCCAACAATATGCCATTGTACCAGTAATAATGCTTACCGGAGAAGATAAGGAAGATGTAATCGTGGATGGCCTAGATCGTTACGCCGAAGATTACATCACCAAACCCTTCAACAACCGGGAACTAGCCGCGAGGGTACGACGAGTGCTACGGCGTTTTGGCGATACTCAAGCCTCCAACTCTTCGGCAGAAGTAGTCGTAGATGATAAATTGAAGATCAATTTTGGTCAGCACTGGGCCGAGGTACGCAATAATCGCCAAGAACTCACCCCGACCGAGTCGAAGTTGCTTCATATGCTCATTCGTCACGCCGGGCAGGTAATTACGACCGACTCTTTGTTGGCGCGAGTCTGGAGTCCCGATGAAGAGGTTTATGTCGAAGGGCTAAGGGTACATATACGCCGTCTCCGCGAAAAAATTGAACCCGATCCCGGCAAACCAACTTACATCTTAACCGAACGTGGGGTAGGCTATCGGTTTAAGACTTTTACTTCCAATCAGAATCAGGATAGTCACAGTCTTACTACCCATTCAGAGGTTGAGATATAATTAGATCGTTTAGTGGTTCATTATAGGGTAACTATAGTGGCATCGGGTTTTAACGTTGAATCAGGTGGGTACAGTTTAAAAGTATGGTTTTCTAATCCCTATTAGAGTATGGTGAGAACAAAAGTATGAGTGACTCCAAAGCTGCCGTAAATTTGAATAGTAACTCGTCTCGCGGCACCAGTGAGGTCAAAAATAGAGCCAGTGGCACCAAACAGACCAACAACCAGCTAGTCGGTAATCACGAAACCTTACATCGCCGCCTAGAAGAGTTGGAAGCATCTAATAAGGCTTTGATGGAGCAGAATCAGGAGCTAGAGCAAAAATTAGAAGAGGGGCGAAGCCAAAACAAAACGCTACTCGATCAAATTTTCACGCTCCAGCAGAGTATGGATTCGAGCGGCGCATATGATAAGGAACGGGCTGAATTTATTTCAGCCGTATCCCATGAACTTCGTACCCCGCTTACTTCAATCAAAGGCTATATTGACTTGGTTTTAGAAGGTGAAGCGGGTGAGACCAATGATTTGCAGCGCGAGTTTTTGAGCATAGTTGGCGCAAATGCCGATAAGCTTTCCCGCATTATTGGGGATCTCCTTGATGTCTCACGCTTAGAGGCAGGTCGTATGGTCTTCAAGCCCGTAATGATTGATCTACGTAGCCTCGTATTACAGACCTGCGATTCAGTGCGCCCCCAAGTGGAGGTCAAAAAAATTCGTTTTGAGACCGACCTCCCCTCTGGTTCCGCTCCCACTGCCTTAGAAGTAAGTGCCGATAAGGAGCGGTTTACCCAAGCTCTTCGCTCAATCTTAGCTAATGCGGTTCAGATCACTCCCCAAGGTGGTAAGGTTCATCTTAGCCTAAAGCCTGACAAGAAAGGTGAAAAGGCCGTTATTACGGTAGTGGACGAGGGGCCGGGCATTGAACCCCAAGATATGCCTAGAGTCTTCACCAAATTTTGGCATCCTGATAGCCCCGGTTGGCGTGAGGGAGGTGGGCCGGGTCTGAGATTAGCTATCTCCAAAACTATTGTGGATATGCACGAAGGCTCGATTGAAGCCGCCAACCGACCGGAGGGTGGCAGTATCCTAACTATCCGTATGCCCTTAGTCAACCGTATCTCGGCCAATGAACACCAACAATGGGCCGAAACGGAAGAGACTGCGCCCGAACGGGCGGTTTTGGTTATCAGCCATGAACCGGGATTTGGGCATTTGGTGCAACATGTTTTGGGGCGGGCTAACTTCCAAGTAATTATTGCTGATGCAAAAGATGAGGTAGTTTCAGACAGCCCTGCTTGGAAACCAGACCTAATCGTGGAAAATGGTTCAGAACTCAATAAAACTGGTTCACCTAACGGAGCCGAGTCTCTTGTTACGATGCGGTCTACCCCCATCTTGACCGTCCATTTATCAAATGTAGAACTTCGCTTATTGCTGGCTGATGCCCTAGGGGTTTTACCTTGGCCCACCAGCGAATCAATCTTGTTGGAAAATTTGGCACTAGTGCTGGCAGGTGAAATGAGCCAAGAAGAACTGATAAATCTAAAAAAGAATAAGTCCGTTTTGCTGGTAAGCGGGAATACCGATAGCTTGCGTAATCTTGACCGTATGCTGCATAACGATGGTTACAACTTGGTTTATCGTGCTATCCAAGAATCCGATGCCCTTACCCTAGCCCGTCGTTACCGTCCTGCTTTGCTCTTGGTAGACATCTATGGCAATGAAACGGAGGCACGAGGGCCACTCTTTTTCGAGATGTTACGTGAAGATCCTCTTTTGTGCGATATTCCAGCCATAGTACTGACTCGCCCTACTAATATTGAGGAAGCACCTACACCGGAGTATCGTACTGGAACCAACGAAACGACCAGCCGACAGGGTGCCACTAAAAACAATTATTATAATGTTATTCCAAAACCGTTCCTACAACGTCGCTTTATAAATGTTGCCCGACGCTTATCCGGGGGAGTCTAGCTATAGTTTGCCAAATAGTGTATAATAGATAATCTGAAATAGCTGCAAATGATTTCAAAGATCTACCTAGCAACGACTGAACCTTACTGACAGAGGAGAGTTAGCTAAAAATGTATGAAAAAGTCTTAGTCGCAGAAGATGAAAAGGATATTCGGCGGTTGGTGGTTTTTACCCTCCAACGAGCAGGTTTTGAGTTGATCGAAGCTGAGAATGGACGTGAAGCACTTGAACTGGCAATCGAACATAATCCTGCGGTTATCTTGTTAGACGTTATGATGCCTTATATGGATGGCTATGAAGTCTGCCGTAAACTCCGCGAAAATCCTAGTACAGCCCATACCCCGGTGCTTTTCCTTTCGGCTAAGGGACAGCACTACGAAGTTAGCGAGGGACTTGGAGCTGGAGCCAGTGGCTACATCGTCAAGCCTTTTGTACCCAAAGAACTGACGGTGCGAGTTAAACAGCTTCTCGGAATATCGGTTGACTAAGTTTATTTACCTCTTTCTGGACGGGGTCGGCTTAGGAGCAGATGGCCCGTCCAATCCTTTCAACTCCCAAGAAAATTGTTTACCTTTCCTTTCTAGGCTACTCGGTAGTACCCTCTTAGAGAACTTAAAACTAGATCAACCGAACTTACTCTTTAAAGCCCTTGACGCTACCCTAGGCGTGAGTGGTTTGCCGCAAAGTGCCACTGGACAGACGGCACTTTTTACTGGACGTAACGCTCCCGCTTTTCTCGGTCATCACCTGACGGGTTTCGCCAACGGTTCTATGCGCCTCTTGATAGAGGAGAGTGGACTATTCAAGCAGGTGATCGCAGCCGGGGGTACGGTTACTTCGGCCAATCTCTACACCCCAGCCTATTTTGAAGCCATTCGGCAGCGGAAGTTGCGCTATTCAGCCGGGGCACTTCTCAGCCTGACAGCTAAGGTGCCTTTTCGTTTGCCGGAGGACTACGCACGAGGAGAAGCCCTCTTTTGGGATATTACTAACCAATATACTGCCCAACGTAGCCACCTAAATTTACCCATTCTAACCCCAGAAGAGGCAGGAAGACGACTGGCTCGGTTAGCCCTTAAATTTGATGTAACCCTCTTCGAGTCCTATCTACCTGATTTTGCCGGACATCGCCAAGATTTAAACCAAGCACGTGAGGTGTTACAATTAATTGACCGCTTTATCGAAGGGATTTTAACCGAAAAAGCAGAAGAAATCACTCTTGTTATATCAAGCGATCATGGTAATATCGAAAACTTAGACCGCAAGACCCACACCCTAAACCCGGTACCACTTCTCGTAAGTGGACCAGATGCTGCCGAATTTTACCCAATAGAAGATATTACTGGAATTACACCCACACTAGTCAGACTTATCCAGAAGAAGTATAATTAACGAGCAGTTTCGATTTTGACGGTCTTTATTCTGATACCAAAATATTGGATTATCCATAAGAACATTATAAAGGTGAAATTGTGGTAAACAACACTGAAGAACCGTCTTTGCCGCTTTTTGAGGAGTTGCAAACCTTACGGGCTAAAGTGGAACAACTCCAATTAAAACAAACGCAGGCGGAACAAACTTTAAAGGTGCAGCAAACACTGCTGGATAATTTTTACTATACTTCCCCCCTGATGATGGGGGTAGTGGAGTTGGTGGAGGATAAGGATATTCGCCATCTTTCGGCTAACTTAGCCACCGCTCATTTCTTTGGACACAACCCAACTGAGATGCAGGGCCAGTTTGCTAACCAAAGGGGAGTACCTTCAAAACAGGTTCAAGCTTGGGTCACTCACTGTCAGGAGAGCGAGCGACAGGGTAGGCCAATACATTTCGTCTACGATCATAAAACGGAAGAGGGTGTAAGATGGTTTTCGGTTACGGTGGCCCCCATTCCAGCGGTTTTTTCGGCTGAGAGCAGGGAAGAGAACCAGCCTCAACCCTTCTCTTATCTAGTGGAAGATATTACGCAACGCAAAGCAATAGAGGAACAACTTAGAGCCAGCGAAGAAAAATACAAAGTGCTATTCCAGATTTATCCGTTGGGAATTTCCATTACAGATGAAGAGGGTAATCTAATTGAAACTAATCCAGCCTCCGAAGAATTGCTGGGTATTTCGGTAGAAGAACAGACCCAACGTAGCTTTGATGGCCCGGAATGGCAAATTATTCGCTCTGACGGTAGCCTGATGTTACCCGAAGAATACGCTAGTGTCCGTGCCTTACGGGAACACCAGACGGTGGCAGAAGTAGAAATGGGCCTTGTAAAAGGAAGCGGCGAGACCACTTGGTTGAGTGTAACGGCCACTCCTATCCCACTTCAAGGCTATGGGGTGGCAATTGCTTATGTAGACATTACCCAGCGCAAACAGGCCGAGAAAATACGCCTTGCATTGGCTCAGGAGCAGGTTGCCCGTGAACAAGTTAGTCACATTCTGGAGAGTATTACCGATGCTTTTTTTGCCCTTGACTATAATTGGCATTTCACCTACGTCAACCCGCAAGCAGAACCCCTCCTGAAGCGGAGACGCGAAGAATTGTTAGGCCGAAATATCTGGGAGGAGTTTCCAGACGCATTAGGGTCTGCTTTCTATCAAGAGTATCATAAGGCTCTTTCGCAAAAAGTTACCGTTGCTTTTGAAGCATTTTATTCTCCTTTCAATGTTTGGTTTGAAGTACGAGCCTACCCCTCTCAAGATGGTCTTTCCGTCTATTTTCAGGATATAAGCCGACGTAAAAAATTGGAACAAGAACTAGAGATACGTCGGCAGACTGAGCTAAGAAGGCAAAAAGCGTTAAGTGCCGTAGCCATGGCCGTTAATTCGCAGGCTGGGCTAGACGAAGTACTGGAAATTGCCGTAGTCCGTTTGTGCGAGGAGTTGGCAGGCAGTTCGGCCTCTATCTTTCTGCTTCAGCCCGGTGGACGCTACTTAGAAGGCCGCGCTACCATCGGTTTTACTGCCAAGGCTAATCTCAAAGGAGAACTGGTGGATTTACAAGCGATGCCCTCTTCGGCACTGGCGGTCAGAACTAAACAAGCGGGTTACTTTACCATAGCTGAAGCCAACAACGTAGAACAAGCCTATTTTGAAAATCTAGGCTTTATCGAAACACTGGTGATACCGCTCTTGGTAGAAGATGAACCGATTGGAATAGGCTATGTGAACTATGCTAAATCCACTCAAATTCCAAATGAGCTAGAATTGGGCTTTGCCCGTGATTTAGCTAACCAATGCGCGATAGCGATCTATAAAGCTAACCTAGTGCAAGAGAACACCCGGTTATTGAGCGAAGCCCAAGCTGCGCTGCAATTGCGGGAAGCTTTTATGCACATCGCGGCCCACGAACTTAAAACACCCCTGACGGTCTTGAAAGGTTGGCTCCAACTCACCGAACGCCAAATGGTCAAGAGTTTAGAATTGGAGAAGCTGCCGCAGGATAGTAAATTTTTGCAAACCATAGGAATTTGTCAGTCTAATTTGGAAAAAGCTTTAATTCAAGCCCGACAATTAGAGCTGCTGGTAAGTGATATGACGGACGCTACTGCCATTATTGAAGATAATCTGCTACTAGAGTTACACCCTCTTGATCTGCGGGAGGTAGTCGAGCAGGCTCTCCAAGACCAAGTGCCGCCTAATAATAGTGAGAGTAAACCGCAAATTGAGGCTAAATTAGAATCGAAGGAGCCTTTGTGGATCAGAGGAGACCGTTTCAAACTGGTCAAAGCTTTGGATAACTTACTGGACAATGCTCTTAAATTTAGTCCGTCCGATAGCAAGGTCTACTTAACTCTCCAAAAAGAGCCAAATACCAGACAGGTCTTGATAAGCATCCATGATAACGGCCTTGGTATTGCTGAGGAAGAACGAAAAGAGATTTTTCGGCCCTATTATCAAAAGGAACGCAATTATAATAGTCGGCACTTTGGTGGAATGGGTTTGGGCCTGTTTATAGCAAAGGCTATTGTAGAAGCCCATCAAGGCGAGTTACAATTAAGCCCTGATGCTCAAAGTGGCACTACTTTCATTATCCGGCTAAGGTTGTTAGATGCTCAGGTAACAAAAGAACTCCATAACCCTAACGATTGAGGTATTAAATTCAAGTTATGTCAGTAAATATGACCAAAGTTTTCAAGCCACGACGCGGCTGGCGTAGTGCTGGTTTCAACTTTATTGTAGTCTGTTCTTTTCTCAGCCTAGGAATAATTGATCTCTTCGTCATCGGCTTGATTAACAATAGTCCTAAAGGAACACTTAAAACCGAACCCTTTAACTGGACTACCAGTTCAATAGTCTTAGCGATCACCGTTGTGCTGTGGTTAGCCCTATTGTTCGGAGTAGCCTCTTTGATGCGTAATACCCCCCGATTGGTACGCTTGGGGCGGGATCGGTTAACTATCGAGGGGTCACAGGGTCGTGAAGCTGAAATAGCCTTTGACGATTTTATCTATGTGCGTAAAGCCGAGGTTCCTGTCACCTATTGGAAATACCACGCCAGCTTTCGGGCCGTAAGGATTCACTACCGTGACCCTAGTAGCGGGGAGGAACGAAATTACACCCTTTCCACGCGCGATACCTGTGGCTTTGACGAACTAATGGAACAATTATTGGCACTTTCTCCGGGCTTACGTCGTAGTTAACCGATGCTATTGCCATCGGGATTAGAAATCCCTCCTACATACCTAGGGTTGCTTCGTTGCCATCGGGATTAGAAATCCCTCCTACATATCTAGGGTTGCTTCGTTGCCATCGGGATTGGAAATCCCTCCTACATATCTAGGGTTGCTTCGTTGCCATCGGGATTAGAAATCCCTCCTACATACCTAGGGTTGCTTCGTTGCCATCGGGATTAGAAATCCCTCCTACATATTTGGGGTTGCTTCGTTGCCATCGGGATTAGAAATCCATCCTACATATCTAGGGTTGCT
>JACAUC010000171.1 GCA_013390945.1 Candidatus Chloroheliaceae bacterium | reverse complement strand
TGTCCTGTTCAATCGGGATTAGAAATTTGTCCTGTTCAATCGGGATTAGAAATTTGTCCTGTTCAATCGGGATTAGAAATCTGTCCTGTTCAATCGGGATTAGAAATCCCTCCTACATTTGATAGGTGTTGGACTGAGAAAATGGGTTCTGCCGATTGGCAGAGCCTATTTTAATGTTTAGTCATATTAGCGGTCTTCAAGCTTTGTTAGAGGCTGCTCAGCTAGGTGATTGAATGATTGAACCTCTCGGTTGCCCGACCCTTACCCCTGTGATATACTTCTACCTGTTTTTATAGCATGCTGCTTTTAGCTTCTTTGAGATATCCTGAAATAAATAAATATGAGGAGAGCGGAGCAATTGACCAAGAGAGTAGTAGTGACGGGCTTGGGGGCAATTACCCCGGTAGGTAATGACCCTGAAAGTATGTGGCAGAGCCTTATTGCGGGCAAAAGTGGCGTAGATTATTTGACCCTTTTTGATACCAATGGATTTAAAACCCGGTTTGGGGCAGAGGTCAAAGGCTTTAAGGCGGAGGATTTTGGAATTGATCGCAAAGAGGCTCGGCGGATGGATCGCTATGCTCAATTTGCAATTGCGGCGAGTGGGCAAGCCTTAGCCGATGCTAAATTTACCATTGACGAGGCCAATCGTAATCGGGTTGGGGTGATTATTGGGAGTGGTATCGGCGGTATTGGAGTGATGAGCGAACAGTTTCGAGTCTTATACGAAAAAGGGCCAAGTCGGGTCAGTCCTTTCTTTGTGCCAATGATGATTGCTAATATGGCAAGTGGGCAGGTAGCACTTCAATTTGGGGCGCGTGGCACTAATTTTTGTGTAGTCTCGGCTTGCTCTACCGGCGCACATGCACTGGGTGAAGCCTCGGAAATTATTAGGCGGGGTGATGCCGATGTAATGCTTGCGGGGGGTAGCGAAGCACCCCTAGTTCCGATTAGCGTGGCCGGGTTCAACTCTATGACCGCTCTCTCCACCCGCAACGACGAGCCGCAACGGGCCAGCCGTCCCTTTGATGCTCAACGCGACGGCTTTGTGATGGGTGAAGGGGCGGGTATTTTGTTACTGGAAGACTTGGAACACGCTTTGCAACGTGGGGCCAGAATTTATGCCGAACTTACGGGCTATGGTAGTACTGACGATGCCAACCATATCGTCCAACCTGAAGAGACGGGCGAAGGCGCGAGCCGGGCGATGTCCTTAGCTTTACAACGTGCTAGGCTTTTGCCCACAGAGATTGATTATATTAATGCTCACGGCACTAGCACTCAACTCAATGAAAAGGCTGAGACTGCTGCGATCAAACGTACCTTTGGTGATCGGGCCTATGAGGTTTCGATTAGCAGTACTAAATCTATGACGGGTCATTTGCTGGGTGCGGCTGGTTCCTTAGAGGCGGTGATTTGTATCAAGGCTATTGAAAATGGGATTATACCGCCTACCATCAACTATGAATTTCCTGATTCCGATTGTGACCTTGACATAACTCCAAATGTTGCCAAAAAGAAGGTTGTACGTCATGCGATGTCCAATTCCTTCGGTTTTGGGGGTCACAACGTTTCGTTGATTCTTAGCAAGTTTGAGGTTTAGAGATAATCTCTAAACCTCAAACTGAATGGTAGTTCTTAGGACTCGCGGAAGAAGTCAATCACCTCGCGGCGTTCTTCGCTACTAGTCATTATTTCGACAAAGTTGATTCGGCTCCAAGGGAAGAGAATTTGTTTTGCGCCCGCCGTAATATAGGTAACAGGTTTACCGTCGCGTTTGCGGGGGTTGCTGAACATTATAAAGCTACTAGTTGGGTCGGGTAAAGTATCCATATCCGCGACAAAAGGGTCTTCCCCTTGGATATGTAAAATCACTGGTATTGCCATCTTTGCTCTCCATCTATTATTTTTAGATAAGTATAATAAGAACTAAAGTAGTCCATCTGGATCATAGAGTACTTTTAAAATAACATTGCCCAATCGTACTTCATCCCCATTTTGGAGCGGATAGGGCTGACCGCGCATCATCTGCCGACGATTGAGGAACGTATAGTTCTTAGAACCTAAGTCGGTCAGGAAGGGAGTATCGTCTCGAAAGGTAATGCAGACATGGCGGCGTGAAACGCCCAATTCGACGGCATTGTCTAAAGTCAGATCAATGTCGGGTCTTTCTCCTGTTACCGTATCAGAGCGTCCAATAATCACGTTATCTTTATCGGGACATTCAATTACACGTCCACTATTAAGGACAATCAGACGAAGGTCGTCCCGAATAGGGTTGCGTGAGCTTGGTGGCGGCGGCTTGGGTGGTTTAGGTGGCATAACGTAGCCGCCGGGGTTGGAGTTATAGGTCGGTGGACTGGGATTATAGGATGGTTGGGCTGGGTTATACCCCGGAACGCGAGGTAAGGGGGTTGGGTTATAAACCGGGGGTACGGGCATAATAGGCTCATAGTCCTCATCTGGCGGGAAGCCATAGGCGGATGGGTTGGAAGCAGGATTATAGGTTGGTCGAGGGGTAGGAGTATAACCACCTCCCGGCAAGACCTCTGGATTTTTCCAAGAGAGCGGTGGTGAGGATGGTAATGGTGATATTTCTTCATCATTCAAATTAAAAGTGGGTACAGCTGGTGTTTCCAGATCTGAACCACATTCACTACAAAAGAGCGTTCCCTTCATTTGTTCCGCTCGACAACTAGGACAAGTTAGCATATTTAACCCTTAACCCTTTGCCTGGCCTAAGAAAAATCGCTGGTTAACCCACGTGTTCCATATTTGATTCGTTTCTTACCCTCAGCCGAGGCGGAGCCGCGTTGTTTTAAATTTGTTACTTCATCCATTACGGCTGAAGCTAGGTCAATTTCACCCATATTTAACAAACGGGTGGAAACAGTAGCCAGCCGTTTTGTACCGGAGGCAATATCCCCGGAGGCAATATCCTGCCAAGCTTTAGCTTGGAGCTTGAAAGCGGCTACTTTCTCAATGATGTGTTTAACTTCAGGGTTGATCTGTGGGGGTCGAATCGAATTGGCGAAGCTAAAGCCAATCGGTAAAACAGCTACCTGATTGGCTCGACTCGCTCCTACTTCTGAGAACGAGACACTCAACTCACCAATTCGATAAGTTCCTGAGGTGCAAGGTGGCAAAACTATTTCCATTAGGAGTGAATATTCGCTACCTCTTCCCAAGGGGCCTAAGTTCATTTCTACACATTCCGTGCCATTTTGGAGATTTGGCATTGTTTCCAATTCGGCAATATTTGGTGAAACGCGATGTACCTGCCTCAATTTGCCTCCTGGTATGGGATTAAATTGAAGGCTGGAAGCGGAGGTCAGAGTACCACGCAGTTGGTTGATTTTTTGCATAAAGATACGGACAATTTGATCGGGTGAGGTGATATACTCGGAGGAACCGCCCGATTTGGCGGCTACAGTCTCCAGCAAATCCTCGTTCCAATCGGTGCCAATGCCCATCGGATAGACCACAATCTTACGTCGGGCGGCTTCCTCGCCTAATTGAACGCAGCGGTCGGCATCGCCGTAGGTTTGACCGTCGGTTAGCAATAAGATGTAGTTTAGGTTGGTAGTGGTAAGGGCCGAGCGCATCTCTTGAATACCAGCGTAGAGTCCTTGTGCAATTTCTGTACCGCCCCGCCCATCAATGCTATCAATTAAGGATTTAATCGACTCGCGAGAACTAACCCTTTGGCAACTAACCACCGTAGTAGGTCGGTCATTAAAACTGATTAGTGTGAAATAATCAGTGACGGTGAGTTGATCTACTACTTGGCGAGCCGCATTTTTAACGGCCAGCAGTTTATCTCCCCGCATTGAGCTACTTTGATCTACGATCAGGCAGACATTCAGGGGGATACGATTATTGTCACGGGTATGCGTAGCGGTACGCAACATTAACAGGAAGTAGGCCAATTGTGCTTCAGCCAGAACTGGTAAGACCTGAAAGGCTGGTACAAAGTCCATCGTTACAGGTTCTTCTGGCTGAAAAACATCTTCTTCCGTCTCTTGGCCTGATCCTAGCGTGTACTGTTCATCATTATCCTGAAAGAGCGGTCCGTTATCATCATACATAGATTAAACCCAAAATTCAATAAAACTATAACTTGATTATAATTACGGTCACGTTATCTCCACCGCCTGCTTCGTTAGCGGCTTCAATCAATTGCTGGCAGGCTTTATCTGGTTCAGCATTGCTAGTCAAGATTTGAGCGATGGTGGCATCATCTAGCATATCCCAGAGTCCATCGCTACAAAGTAGTAGATGGCTGGCATCTGCTAGAGGCATCGTTTCAGTATCAGGATTGACCAAACCCCGCTGACCGAGCGACATATAGAGAAAGCTGCGTTGTGGATGATCTAGGGTCTCTTCCTGAGTCAACTGTCCTAATTCTACCATACGTTGTACCAAAGAATGGTCGCGGGTCAACTGGCGCATCACCTTAGTTTCTCGTTCTACCACGTAAATGCGGCTATCGCCAACATGACCAATGATACCAACTGGGCCATAAAGAATAACACAGCTTAACGTGGTTCCCATTGAAACCCGATAGCGGCTCATGCCTTCGGTAACAATCGCTTGATTGGCATCGTTGATAAGGGAGACCATTATTTCGGTTGGAGTTTCTCCGGCTATACCGAGCGGTCGTCCTTCTTTAGTGGGGAGGTAGAAATCACGCATTACGCCGTCCATCATTTTACGCACGGCAATATTACTGGCTACTTCCCCGTTTTCATGTCCACCCATACCATCGGCTAGGGCAAAAAAGCCAAAAGTAGTGTTACTGCGTTCTACCATGCCAAGAAAAGCGACGGCACTATCTTCGTTATTGGTACGCTGACGACCTACATCGCTGGCGTAGGCACATTCAATTGTGCCACAATTCAGAATGCGCGGTTTATCTACAGTACCCGGCCCCTCTCCCGCTCCAAAATCGGTATTAGGGAATTGAACGTTAAGCTCAAAATCCAGTTCAGGTAGCTCCAGTGTACCATCATTTGGATTATATTTAGGCTCCGTTCGTAGGGGAGGTGGTGGGGTAACTGTGATAGACGACGGTTTGGTAGCAACCGGGTCTTGAATTTCCTCTGCGGGTGGTGCAACTATTGGGGCGACCGCAATAACATCACTGGCCTCTAATACTGCTGTGCTACCGCCACTATTCCCATTGGTAGGAGTGGAAGTATCAGTGGTAGGCTCAACTTTTTCCCGATTTCGGCTTCGATTTCCCCCGCTTGCTTTACCACCACTGATACGCGGTCGCCCTCGTTTTTTACCTTCTTCTTGTTCACTTTGTGAAAAACTCATGGTTATCTCCAGCGCACTAACATCTTTGCATTAACTTGTGAGAATACGAAACCATAGTAAAGGCTTAACTCCCTAGACGTGCCATAAGAGCATAGAGCCGATAGTCAATTGAACCCACATAAACGATACCATTTGCTACCGCCGGAGATGAGGGTACAGCACCTTCGGTGGGATAATACCACTTAGGGTTTCCGTTCTCTGCATCTAGGGCATAGACATTCCGGTCATTTGCTCCAAAATAGACCACGCCCTCTACTACGCGGGGAGAACTAGTTATTTGGCTACCCGTATTAAACTTCCAGACCAATTTACCGTTCTTGGCTTCGAGGCAGTAGAGACAACCATCCACCGACCCCACATAAACTTTATTGTTTTGGACGGTGGGTGAGCTACTGACATACCCTCCGGTTTTATGTTTCCAAAGCGGCCAACTGGTTTGAGCATCAATACAATAGATATGACTATCCATCGAGCCTACAAAGATTTTGTTATCGTAGACTGCGGGTGATGAACGGATTTCATCTTGGGCTCGCCACTTCCAGACTTGATTGCCATTGCTGCCATCGAGGGCATAAAGCTGGCTATCATCGCTACCGATAAAAATTTTGCCTGCTGAAATTACTGCCGAGCTACGCACTGGTTTCCAAGTACGTGCCTTCCATGCCTGTCGTCCGGTGCGGGCCTCCACACAATAGATATGATAATCATCTGAGCCAAAGAAAATCATAGGAGGTTGGTAGCGTGGGGAACTACGCACTGGCCCGGTGGTGCGGAAGACCCATTGTTGCTGGCCTCGTGATTGGTCAAAGGCGTAGACACTTCCATCTTCTGACCCTACCACTATCAACTGCTCGGCTAGACAAGGAGTACCCGCCACGCCTCCATTCGTAGCCGCTTTCCAGATAAACTGGCCGTTTTTAGCATCGAGGGCGTAAAGGTTGCTATCGTAGGAGCCGATAAAGACCATATTCTGGTTTACTACGGGTGAGCTACGCACTTCCTCTTCACTGCCAAAACTCCACACCATTTTGGCGACTGGGGTATCATTCCTAAGCCCTAGCTCCTCTGGTCGGGCAGCCGGTGCTGCTACTGGTCGCGCTAGGTGGGAGGTGGGGAGGGTTGGGTTCACCATTGGACTGAATTGGGCCACCTCTAGCGCGTTGGTGGTCAAGCGTCCGTTTTTAATAGGCAGGTTCAAATCGCGGGTACTGCTACTGTTATTAGCGGTGGTGGTAGTAGTGTTACTTGTACCCGGCTGAATCGCATTTAACATTACGTGTTGAAATTCTACGGCTGTAGTCCAGCGGCGATTAATATCGAACTCTAGTGCCTTCATAATCACGGCATCGGTTTCTGCCGATATTTTCGGATTAAGTGTATGCGGCCTTCGCTCGTGGAAGGTGAACGGAATCTCGACACGCGGGTCATTATTGGTCAAGAGTTGGTGTAACGTAGCACCTAGAGCATAAATATCGCCACCGGGTAAGGCCATACCCTTATATTGTTCGGGGGGGCTATAACCTTCAGTGCCTATCATTGTACCCTTTTTGTCTTCTTGGAAAAATTTGGCAATGCCAAAGTCTACCAACATTAGCCGCCCGGTCGTCGTCAACATCACGTTGGATGGTTTCATGTCGCGGAAGATAATCGGCTTGGGCTTTTGGGAGTGAAGGTAGGTCAAGACTTCACAGAGTTGGGCTCCCCATTCCAGCACCTCGCGCTCTTCAAGCGGTTCGTTTCTCTCTTCTAAGAGGACTTCTAAGTTTTTCCCATCTACAAACTCAATAATCAGATAAATCCGATCATTGTGAGGGAAAAAGTCATAAATTTTTGGAATAGAGGGATGATTAAGCATGGCCAAGGTGTTGGCCTCTTGCTTAAAGCGGCGAAATTTATCCTCACGTACAGCGGGATCAGTGGAAACGTCGAACATCTCTTTAACGGCCACTACCCGTACCGCTTCCGTAAACCGTAGATCACGGGCGCGATAAACCGTACTCATACCACCATAGCCTATAACTTGTTCTACCTCATAACGATCTTGGAGGGCCGTACCGAAATCTAGGGTATTTCCTGTCCCCAAGCTATTGCGTAGTGTATTGAGTGAACTAGTCTCATCATCCCGTTTGGTTGGGTTAGCACCTTCGCCACCTTTTCCAAGTTGTGAAGTTCCGATTTTCTTGATTAACATGCTGTGGTACCTGCGCCTCTTCGATAAAGTACCAAAGAGTGATAAAGCCAGTTTACCTTCCGATTTACCTTCTGAATTGAAGAATAATACTACTAATTATACGTTACAATAGCCTCTATTGCAAGAACCTTTCTTTATTACGCACCTTTATCCAGCCACCTCTCTGGGTCTTAAAGTTTCCAGATAGTATTATGGATATTTAATTCGGTGTGGCAACGTCCACATTTGCTGCCCTCTAGGGCAATTATGCGGGTTTCATTGCCCACATCTCCTGTTCGTTTGATTATCAGTTCATGACATTTATAGCAGTAGGTGTTCCCATCACTAGTGGTATCAAAGGTCACCTCACTACCCTGTTCGGAAACTGGACGCGGGGTTTTTAGTTCACGAGCGTAGATATAGTGTAAACCTAGGTGTTCGCCTAGAATTTTCGCGTTCCATAGTATATCATCCGAATCGGGTAAGGCACAACTGATATGCCAAGGAGTATTTTCCCCTAGCGCGAGCCTGATCCAACCAATTAGGCGACGAAGTTCATCGGGGCTATCGTTTACGCCTGGTACCAATTTACTGCTAATCTCTACGTGGGCCTTAAAGCGCTTTTGGGCACGGGTAGCACTTTCTAAGACTTTTTGAAATTGAGTTTGGCCGGTCAGAATCATAAAAGTTCGTTCGGTAAAGGCGTTTACCTCCACCCGCACTCCATCCATATAATGACCTACCATCTCTAAGGCCTCCGTCGTCATATAACCGTTAGTAGCCATAGCGGTAAACATACCGTTGGCCTTGATGGTTTTGGCGGCATCTAAGAGATATTCAAACCACATACTTGGTTCATTGTAGGTGAAAAGGACACCCCGACAATGTTGGTCAATTGGGAAACGGGCCAACCTTTCAAGGGGTAGAGAACGCAGTGCCTGACCACTGGGCAGTTCATCAAAAATGTTCTGCCCACTCACAGAGGGAAAATTCTGCCCATATCCACCTACACTAAAAATTTTGGCACTAGGGAAAAAATGGACGAATCCCCGGGCCTCGATTAATTCTAAATCGGCTCGGCTTACTACTCCATAGTTAACTGTTAACAATTGCCCATCCCGGTTTATGCGGATTTTGCACACCCCTTCGCGGCCCGGTTCAACCGTGCAGCGATATTCGCAAACGCCGCAGCGTTTACGTCCTTCTTCCAGTTCTTCGTGCAGCGGTACAGGCCGGATGGTACTCTGTGGCGCTAATTGGCTCTCTTTTTCCTCAGTCATTGTTTCATATTATACGGACTTTAGCCTTACATTTTGATGCTGTAAGGTTTAATTTGATTGTTTGGCACTTATGGATAAATAAATCTTAGTCTAACCGTCTCATAGCTTAACCGTAAGGTTGGCTATGCTAAAATAACTGCTTTATTATGTAGCAAGTTGCGCCTTCTGTCAATCACTTACGCTACTACAAATAAATATTGCTCGTTTAGAAACGGTGCTGATTTGCTATTTGTTACAGATAATACTAAGCGGTTTACCTTTTTTAGGTAATCCTATGGGCCATAACTGGGGCGAAATTTTGCCCGTTTGTGTTATAATTACAAACATGGCTGGTTTTTCCACTAGCCACTCCTAGTTTTATAAAAATTGAGTACTTAGGAAAATGGACTATTAAAAATGGTAGGTGAGCAACCACCCGATCACGAACGGAACCGTCCCAAACCTTCTGATAAAAAGCCAGCTGAAAATCGGCGCGAAAAATATGATGGTACGCGAGGTGCGCCTCCACCGCGCCAAGCTGAGCCTAGCTCAGATAAGTCCCCTCCGCCTTCGCCCCCTCCGACTTGGCGACCCAATGCTGGTAGTAATGGTACTTCTAAACCAAAAAGGGAGCAGCACTCTACTACTAATGGCCGGGCTTTGCCCTCTTCCAACCCGGCTAATGGAACGCGCCCACCGGCTGCCCCGACACCTAATTCGGCTGAAACTCCGCCCTACGAGAAGAGGAGGCAGGCTTACCAGCCTGTATCCCCGGCGGCGGTTGATGTAAAGGTCACTCCCCAGCGTTTTTCGCCGGGAGTGGAGGCTAAAGAGGGACGGTCAAAGGTAAATGATGCGTCAAACCAGAACCAGTTAGCTGCTCCGGTGGTGCGGCGGCGTAAAGGTAGCCGCCTACGTTCTTTCCTATTCTATAGTGGGATAACTACTTTGGTAGTGGGTATTCTAGTAGTACTCTTTCTGGTGACTAGGGTGGCAAGCTTTCTCGGCGGTATCTCAGTGCCACGTACCGATCAAAATGGTGCGTTGGTAAGTGGTTCTGGTTTGGGTAGCGGTCGGGTGAATATTTTGTTGCTGGGTCTGGATCTGCGGCCTAAAGATGATGCCGACGGCACCCGTAGCGATACCATGATTGTGGTAAGTGTAGATCAGGCTAATAAAGCTGCCAGTATGCTTTCTATACCGCGTGACCTGTGGCTGGATATTCCGGGCCATGGCTCTAACCGAATTAATACGGCCTACTTCTTTGGGGAACAAGATCGCGCAGGCGGTGGGCCACCGATGGCTAAAGTGGTGGTCAGCAAATTTCTGGGTATTCCGATTGATTATTTTGCTCAGGTGGATTTTAATGGCTTTCGCCAGATAATTGATTCTATCGGTGGGGTTACGCTGGATGTAAAAAAACCATTGGTGGACAATGAATATCCTACCGAGGATTTTGGAGTTAAGCGGCTCTATATTTCGGCGGGAGTTCAACATATGGATGGTAAAACGGCCCTAGAATATGCCCGTAGCCGTCACTCCGATAGTGACCTAGGCCGGAACCAGCGTCAGCAAGCGGTTTTGCTGGCGGTGCGGGAGCAGGGTATCAATTTAGGGTCTCTTACCAACACGCAGTTGCAGGGTGCCTTACAGGACGCGATTAAGACCGACCTCCAACTCGGCGAAATTTTAGGTTTAGCCCAAATTGCCACAGGTATGAGTAAAGATAATATTCGCACATATGCGATTGATGCTAACCTTACCCGCCCCACCAATATTGACGGTAACGATGTGCTATTGCCCGACCTAGAGGGTATCCGAAACTTGGTGCGCCAGTTTAACAGCCTACCCCCTGCTCCTGGTAAAGAGGTGGCTAATCTTAGCGTTTTGAATGGAACTTTTACACAGGGACGTGCCTCTCGTGTCCAGAAATTCATGGAAAGCAAAGGTTATATTGTCAGTAACCTCGCCCAAGCCAGCGATGCCGGGAATTATCCCACGAGCGTTATTCGGGTCTATAACAACCGACAGAAAACGGCTAACGAACTGGCGGTTTTGCTTGGTATTGCTTCGGACAAGATTCAAGTTAAAAGTGGTGGGCCACCTGGTATTGATATTGAAATTATTTGTGGTGAAGATCTAAAAGTACCGGAATAGTTTTGGTTAGCGTATTCTAGCGTTAGAGGGACTTTGAAGGATGAAATTCAGTACTGAGGAACCTTTGAGGATAGATGAGACCTCCGCAGTGGCTCAAGCTAAATTTGAAGCCTTAAAGAGTGCTACAGCTAAGCCTAGCTTACAGCTTTTTATGTGGTTGGTTGGTGGTTTGGCGGCAGGTCTGCTCCTACTGCTTATCTTGCTGGATAGTTCGGCCCTCAATTTTTGGAATCAACCTAACCTGAATGACCTTCTAGTCTTTTTAATTTTGCTGCTGACGGCCCTCATTTGTCGTCACTTCTCCTTTTCGGTTAGCGGCACTACTCACTTGGCTCTTACCACTTTGCTCTGTATGGCCGCTTTCCTTATCTTCCCTCCTATCCCGGCGGCTCTGATTGGGGTATTTTCCTCTCTCTGGTTCGAACTCTATTTTATGCGGCGCGGCGTAGCCTACGCCACCCGTACAGTCGGCATGTATGCTATCTGCGCGATTTTGGCTCGTTGGGTTTTTGAGGGGCTGGGGGGACAGGCTATTTTAGGCGATGTTGGGTTGGTCTTGGTAGGTCAAGTCTTAGCGGCCTTTGTAGTTTATAGACTTAGTAATGAGCTATTTTTAACCCTTACCCGCTACTTCCAAGGTCTGGACTATTGGCAAATCTTTAAAAAACGGCTAGTTACGATTAATCTGATCTATTTGGGAATGTTACCCGGAGCTATCCTGTTGGCACTGCTAAAATTTCAGGTAGGACCAATAGCCGTTCTTTTTGGTTGTAGTTGTGTGGTGATGGTCAGTATTATTCTTAAACACAATAGTGCCACTAGCTTGCAGGGTATTCAGCAATTAAAACAAGTTCGGGAACTAAATCGGCGCTTGGCCTATCAGAACGACCGCCAAAAACTCTTGGGTGCTAGTATTACTCAAACTCTTGATAGTTTCCTAAATCTGGTGCGTGAGTATGCCGGAACTAGCCATGAGCAAGAGGCCGCAGTGGTGGAAATTACTGCTACGATTGAGCAGCTAAGCCGTACTGCCTATCAAATCGCTGGGGCGGCGGATAATGTAACAGATGCTGCTGAAAAAGCAATCTATACTGCTGAGCAAGGACAGGATTCGGTCAATTCCACCATTGATGCTATTAACGAGGCCCGGGCCAAGGTGCAGGAGATTGCCTCCAAAATTCTGGAATTGACTACTAAATCGGATCGAATCGGTGAGATCATTACCACTATTAATGCTATTGCGGGTAATATTCGAATGTTGGCCCTCAATGCGACGATTGAAGCCAGCGGTGCTGGTCCTTTTGGGAAGCGTTTCGCGGTGGTAGCTGCCGAAGTAAATCAGTTAGCTGACAGTAGCCGTCAGGCGGTGCAGCAGATTCGGGAAATTATCGTGGAGATTCAACAGGCCACTGATAGTTCGGTGCGGGTTACTGAAGAGGGCTTGCAGCGTATGGAGCGGAGCGTAGCAATGGCAACACTTTCGGAGCAGGCTAACCAAGAAATTATTAGTATGGTACAAAAAACTGCTGCTGCTGCTGCTGCTATCTCCTTAGCCACTCAGCAGCAGCGCAACGCTAGTGAGCAAGTGGTGACTAGTGTTCGCGATGTAGCCGTGATGATTGGTCAGAATACCGACAAAATCGGCAGTGTTTCGGTGGCCTCCCTCGAACTACAGCGCATTGCTCGTGAATTACAGGCCGATAATTCTTAAAAGAGTGCCTTATGTTTGATGTGGTTGCTCCGGTTCTAATCCCGATTAATTTGACTAAAATCGGGATTAGATCGGGATTAGAAATCCCTCCGAACAGATGTGGTTTGCCAATCGGGATTAGAAATCCCTCCTACAGATGTGGTTTGCCAATCGGGATTAGAAATCCCTCCGAACAGATGTGGTTTGCCAATCGGGATTAGAAAT
>JACAUC010000170.1 GCA_013390945.1 Candidatus Chloroheliaceae bacterium | reverse complement strand
CAGTTGATTTCCCAATACCACCTATCTGTTGGATGCTGCTCCGCCAGTTGATCTTGTTATCAAAGCGGAAGCTGTGTTATAATTTGCGAACCGCCTTATGGCCTTATTCTGGCGTTATAGTTTATGCCATCTAACCCCCACTAACCTGAAGAGCTTTTAGTATGGATGGAGTGCCGCCAATGCCTTTTTCAGCTTCCAACCAAATTAAAGATAAGACGCGAGATTTACAGCCCTCTTTTCGGACAGTAGCGCGTCACTTGAAAAAAGACTCGGAGCGCATCCTCGATGAATGGTGGGAGGCGATCAAGCGCGAGTCGCCCTCCTTTGCCGAACTAGAAAAGCTGCGTAATCCGGTACTCTATCACGAGCAGAGCCTCGAGTTAATTGTCAAAGCTCTGGAAGCCGCCAGCCGGGAAGAGCAGGATACCCTCTTGGATCAAGTGACTCGCATGGCCCGTGAGATGGCGGGCGAACGTTTGCGGCAAGGCTTCTTGCTCAAGGATATTTTGCTTTCGTTGGCGGTCTTTCGGAGTGCCGTCTTGGAATCGGTAGGCCGGATGCTTTCGCACCGCCTCTGGGTAGCTTTTCCGGTGAATGTCTTGCAGATGGAGAAGCGGGTCAATGAGGCAATGGACATTCAGGTGGCGGCGGTAGCCGAAGCCTATATGAACGCCCGTGATGCCATTATCCGCCACCGCGAAGAGATGTTGCGTTTCCACAATTACCAGTTGGTCAAGCTCAACGACCTAGCCGCCCGAATGGGTGAAAGCCTGATAATGGCCCAAGTAATGAACGCTGCCGCCGAAGCCCTCTGCGAAATGGCCGAACTTTCGGCGGCAGCGGTAGCGATTAACAATGTGCAGGGCAAATTCCCTAAAGTACACCCCGATTATGGTCATCGCGGCTCAACCTCTTCGATCCTAGAATGGCTCAACTCCGCCTTTTTTCAAGATTTAAGTGAAGAGATAACCACCGAAACGCGCCCGTTAATTGTGGTAAATGTAGCCGAAGACCCGCGTTTTGCCCATGCCGTTTCGTTTGGGGTCAGTTCGCTGCTAATAATACCTTTGAAGACGGCTGAAACGGCGGTAGGTATCCTTTATGGCATGGACTATATCTCCCGCGACTTTACCACCCACGAAATCAACCTGATTCTAACTTTTGCCAACCAAGCCGCCCTCGCCATTGAGAACGCCCGACTCTACACCCAAGCTCAAGTGGCCTATGAAGAATTGCAAGAACTCGATAAGGTTAAAGATGAATTTGTGAGTGTTGCCAGCCACGAAATCAGAACCCCCCTCGCCTTGATTAAGGGCTATAGCTCAACCCTGCTGCGCCCCGAATTGCGCCTTTCGCTGGAGAAACAGCAGCGTTTTATCAGTGGGATTGATGAAGCCTCTAACCGCCTCATCAACCTGATTGACAATTTGCTAAGTGTGAGCAGGATTGAGTCAGGCCGTTTTAAGATTAATCCACAGCCCGTCAATATCAAAGAGGCCATTCAACACGCCGTTAGTAGCTTCCAAGGGCAACTAGGCAACCACCAATTAGAGTTGGCCTTGCCGGAGGAGGAGTTACGCGCCCGTTGTAATCGGGATCAGTTTGAGCAGGTGATGATTAATCTAATCTCCAATGCTCTAAAATATTCGCCCAACGGTGGCAAGATCACCGTTAGCACTGCTCGGCGCGAAGGGCCGACGGATGATAAGGGTAGAATTGAGGTGCGGGTGAGCGATCAAGGGAGCGGGATTGGTTCAGAGCATCTCCCGCGCATCTTTGATAAATTTTATCGGGCTGAAACGGGCTTGACCCGTAAAACGCAAGGCACGGGCCTAGGCTTATACATCTGCAAAAGCATCGTCACTAGCTATGGCGGTGAGATCTGGGCCGAGAGCAAGTCGGGGGAGGGTAGTACCTTTATTTTCACTTTATCTTTCTGGAGGGTGGACTCCGATTAGCTTGGGAATTTATTTCTAGTCTTAGGCTAGGTTCAAAATCGGGGCTATAACTTGCCCATTCAATAGAAGAGATAACGAAAGCTTGGGGTTATGCTGGACTATTCAAAAAAGACGGTGGCGCAACAAAGGGGCTATTTGGTAAAGTCCACCGAAGAAGCTAAACAAATCGGCACGTTTTGGCTAGAGCAAGTGGCTTTGCAGAACGCAGTAGAGTTTGGCCTGCCCGAAATAGATGATCGTTCCCATGTATGGCGTGTCCCGTTGGTACGCAAGGAGACTACCGAACGGTTGGGCGAAATTGTGATTGATGCTCGTACTAGCTTGATTCAGGAAGAGCAGACCACCGCGACCAAAATTTTGGAAGCACGGCTCTTAGGACGCAACGCCGATTACCAGAAACCGACTTCAAAAAAGAAGAATTATCCCAAAATCTCGGCTTTGCATAATATTGTGGCTTGCGGCGATAGTGAAACCGTCCTGACCGAGGAACTTCCTTCTAATTCGGTAGATTTGGTCTTTACTTCGCCCCCCTATTTTAATGCTAGGCCCGAATATACCGACTATCTGGACTATGATGAATATTTGCTAAAGCTGAGAAAGGTTATCAGGGCGGCACATCACGTCCTTAACGAGGGCCGCTTTTTTGTAATAAATGTCTCCCCGGTGCTGATCCGGCGCGAGAACCGCACTAAAGCGTCGCGCCGGATTGCAGTACCTTTTGATTTGCATCGCCTTTTTATGGAGGAAGGTTTTGACTTTATTGACGATATTATTTGGGTCAAACCATCGGGGGCTGGTTGGGCTACCGGACGGGGAAGACGTTTTGCGGCTGACCGCAATCCACTTCAGTACAAAGCGGTGCCGGTCACAGAGTATGTCTTGGTCTATCGCAAACAGACCGAGCATCTGATTGATTGGAGTATCCGGTTTCATCCCGATCAGCAAGCAGTGGCGGACTCTCGAATTGAAGGAGCATACGAAACCACGAATATTTGGCGGATAACGCCAGCCCACGATAGCAGGCATCCCGCTATCTTCCCGTTAGAATTGGCCGAGAAAGTGATAAAGTACTACTCGTTCAAGAACGATGTGGTTTTAGACCCTTTTGCGGGTATCGGCACTACCGGAAAAGCGGCGGCTAAATTAGGTCGTCGGTTTGTCCTAATCGAGAAAGAGCCAGAATATGCCCAAATTATTTTGAAGGAGGCTAAAGGATGGCTTGGGGAAAAAGAGCTTGAAAAAGTTGTTAAAAGACTATAACATGGGTTAAAATAGAATGGTGCAAGCCTTTATTGCATAGTTTAAAATCCTGATATAAGGAGAAGCATTATGACGGAAAATAGCGGAAATAACCGTAAGGTTTTGGTAATAGATGACGAGCCGGGCATTATCGAAATAGTGGAAGCTAATCTTGAGGGTGATGGCTTTCAGGTCATTTCAGCCAGTGATGGGCAACAAGGTTTGGAAAAGATTCGGTCTGAAAAACCGGAACTGGTCTTACTAGATGTGATGATGCCGGAGATGGATGGCTGGTCCGTACTCCGTCATATTGAAGCAGATCCTGAAACTGCGGGCCTTCCTGTGATAATGCTTACTGCAAAAGCGGCGGATGAGGATTATATTCATGGCTTAGAAGAAGGTGCGGTGGAATATATTACCAAGCCCTTCTATCCTCAAGAATTGGTAAATCGGATTAAGATAACCTTGATGGTACTTAATCCCCGGATGCGCGACGAACGTCGTCGAAATCTAATTGCCAAACGTAAGCGACTTATGGAACAATAAGTCAAGGTTAGGATCAGATACAAGAAAGTAGCACCCTCTTGTAATCTTTACTTCCTAAACTTGAATTAAAAACGGGATAAGAGACACCTTCTATCATGATTATTTGCAACAATCCACATTGTCAGGCCGAAAATCCTGATGGGTCATATTATTGTGGTAATTGCGGCCACCATCTTGACCATAAAGATGGGTCATTAGAACCCACTCAATTTTGTCGAACTTGCGGTACTCGTCGGGAACGGGGCTCCTCTGACCCCCGCTTCTGTACGATTCTCTTCGCCGATGTACACGGTTACACCGCTATGTCGGAAAAACTAAACGATCCCGAACAAGTGACCGATGTAATGAACGATTGCTTCACCCGCCTAACCCGGCGAATTGTAGAGATGGGGGGTAGCATTGATAAATATTCGGGCGATAATGTAATGGCCCGTTTTGGTGCGCCTAATGCCCACGAGGATGATCCCGAACGGTCGGTTCGGGCGGCACTTGGTATGCAGCAGGAGTTGGGTAAATTTAGTGCCGAACTTCAGCAACGTTTTGGCGTTGAGCTTGAAATGCGAATCGGCTTGAATAGCGGGATGGTTTTGGCGGGTGAAGTAGGCGGCGTAGTAGATGGCGTTAGCTACCGCACTTATACCGTGATGGGCGACGCGGTAAATCTAGCCAGTCGCCTCGAACACGAGGCTCGCGTCGGTCATATCTTGGTAAGCGAGGAGACTTACAAGCTTAGCAAACACGCTTTTGACTTTACCGATTTAGGTTTTAAGCAGATTAGAGGCAAGCGTGAGCCCGTACATTGTTATGAGGTGCGTGGCCCCCGGATGCGTCGCCAAAACCGACGTGGCCTCGCTGGTTTTGATATTCCAGTGCTAGGGCGTGAGGTGGAGCTTGAAATACTCTGGGGCAAACTTCAGGAAGTGGTCGCCGGGCGCAATCAAGTGGTGTCGGTGGTGGGCGAGGCGGGTGTCGGTAAATCCAGCCTCTTGCGCGAGTTCAAAAAACGGCTCAGTGCCAATATGCCCGATGTGGATTATCTAAGCGGTATCTCTTTCTCCTATGCCTCCGGTCAATATTTTAGCCTCTTACGCAACGTCCTCTTTAAGCTGTGTAAGATTAATGATAACGATAACGAAGAGACTATTCGCCGCCAATTACTTTCGACTATTTCCCTCTTGATGGGTGAGGGTTACTACGAAGAGGGCGACGGCACGGAATATGGCCTCTATGCCGCTCTGCTAGGCCGGGTGATGGGCCTAAAATTACCTAATCCGGCGATAGATAACCTAGAGCCACAGCAAAGAAGTACTTTGCTGATTGATGCCCTCGCCGACTTTTTGCTCAAACGCTCGGAAAGTCGCCCGTTGGTCTTAGTCTTGGATGATTTGCATTGGGCCGATAACGATAGTTTGTTGGTGATTGACCGTTTGCTTCGCCGGGTGCTAGGTAAGAGCGAGGAGGATCACCACTTTTCCGCCATGATCTTGTTGTTGAATCGTCCAGAGTTTAGCCGCGATTGGATAGTACCCCCCTCTGGGGCCGAGCGGCTAAGTACCCTCCTCCTAGAACGGCTCAACCCGGTGCAGGTGGAGGCGGTGGCTCGCCAGTTCCTTAATACGTGGTTTGAGCGAGAACAAAGGCAAAACCAGCCCACCTCTTCCACGCCTAACCACCCCAAAATAGCCCTTGACGCACCTCTCCCGCCGCCACTTAGGGCTATTATCGAACGGGCTAACGGCAATGCCTTCTTTATTGAAGAAATTCTAAAATCCCTGCTAGATGCCGGGAAAATCATAGCTGGAATCGAAGCATCCGCCGAAATCGAAGAAAGGGAAGAATCCACGCCGCGCGAAGCGTGGCAAGTCGAGAGCGACGTGACCGATTTCAAACTACCCGAAACTTTGCAGGAAGTCCTCTTTGCTAGAGTGGACCGCTTAACTGGCTATAACAAACAGGTCTTGCAGGTAGCCTCGGTAATCGGTACCCGCTTTGAGCAACGCATCTTGCTTTCGGTGGAAGATTTTGCCCAAAAGATAGACCGGGTGGAACAGGCACTGGGCGGGCTACGGGCCAAAGATTTGATCTATACCGAACACGAGTTTCCCGAACCAGAGTACGGCTTCCGTCACGCCCTTACCCGCGAGGTAGCCTATAGTAATCTCTTGGCCGCTCGCCGCCGAGCTTACCATGGGCAGATTGGTAAGGCGATTGAACAATATAAAGCCGACCGCTTGCAGGATTATACGGTGGTAGATGATTTGGCCTATCACTTTAAGGAGAGCGGCGACGATGAGAAGGCCATCCTTTACCTAGCGATGGCCGGGCATATGCGTAAGAACCTCTACCGCAACGAAGAGGCGTTTCGAGCCTTTGATGAAGCTCGCTTGCGCCTCGAAAGTAAGCTGGAACGCGAACATCGCAAGCCCAACCCCGAGGAAGTGATAAAATTGGTAGATTTTTACTCTAACCTCGGTGAAATACTCAGCCTTAATACCGCTTACGATGCGGCCCTTGACCATTATCGCAAAGCTCTTGAGCGGTCTACCCAACACGAAACCCGGCTCGACATCTGGGCAAGGGTAATTGATGTGAACAGTATGTTGGGAGCCTTCGATAAGGCGGTGGAGGCCTATGACCAAGCCCAACGCGAGTTTGCGACGGTGGGCGCGGGGTTGGAACAACAGCCTCAGTTACTTCAAGCGCGAGCCAAGTTACTCTACCAAATTGGCTGGGTCTACGATCAGCAGGGTCGCTACGATGCGGCGATCAAAGCCCATACCGATAGCCTAAAATTGCTAGAGTTGGTAGACCCGCCAGAGGAGGACGAGGCTCCAAAACGGTCACTCCAAATTGACAAGGGTCGCGCCCAATATTCGCTGGGGTCGGTCTATGAAAAGAGAGGTGATCTGGAAGAGGCCGAGGATTGCTTCCAAAAAGCGGCCTTACTGCACCAACAGGCCCGTAAACTCGACTTATTGGCGCGGGTCTATATGGGTTTGGGTATTCTCAATGTCAGAAAAGGCGATTTGGTCAAGGCGGAACAGTATTTGAAGTTGGCCCGTGAGAATGGTCAGAAGGCGGGCGATTTAGGGGTAGTGGCGGGTAGTAGCGGCAATCTTGGTATGATTTTAGAACGCCAAGGACGGTTCAATGCGGCACTTAAAAGCTACCAAATGCTTGAAAATTTCTCTAATCCCTTCTGGGTGGCCTCGGCTTTGATTAATTCAGCTCGTATTTTACTCCAGCAGGGCCACTTTGAAGAGGCTTTGTCCCGCTTTAAAACTGGCCTAGAATCTGGCAAGGTTATCGGCTCACCCGAACTGATGGCGGAAGCCTATAATGACATTGGCTGGACTTACCTGACCGCTAAAAATTGGGAGAAGGCCAGCCTTGCTCTTGAAGCAGGTTTGGCAAAGGGCCACGAGATGAATAATCCTGAGACCCTCTTCTATTCCTACTTTTATCGGGCAGAATTGGCCCTAGAGCAGGGTCATTTGGAACAAGCCCAGCAGGAGTTGGTGGAGAGCGAAAAGCAGGTAGCAGAACTAGGCGATCCGCTCTTGCGCGGTCAGATGCTCCGTTTAAAAGCGCGTCTAGCTTTGAAAAACGAGGACTATACCCTAGCAGAGAGTCATTGCCAAGAGAGTTTGGCCCAGCTAGAATCGCTAAAAGCCTTCCTTGAAATGAGCTATACCAAGCTTTACCTAGCCCATACCCTGTGGCACAAAGCCCGGCTCTTGAAAAACGAGGGCCAAGATAATAGCACGGCTATACGTCAAGTGCGCTCTTTGCTCAATCAGGCCATTATTACCTTTGAGGCTTGTGAAGTCACTCTGAAACAAGAGGATACCGATGAGCTAAATCATCATCTGGAGCAGTAGCTAAAGATTTACAATTTGAATTTTGCCCTATTGCCAAAATAGGATTTTGCATTATTATTTAGCACCAAACGCTTTAGAATGTGTTATACTGTTGCCAAGTGGTTAGCAATGGGTAATTACCCTCACTCGTTGGCACCAAACGCTTTAGAATGTGTTATACTGTTGCCAGTGTTGAAATTAATCCTTGTTAGGCAGCTAGTTTCTGAAAGTCTATCGAAAAATACTAAATTAGTATATTAATGATTAGGAATATCATGGCTAAGAGAATTGCGCTTTTTAATCATAAAGGTGGTGTTTCCAAAACAACTACTGCGTTTAACTTAGGCTGGATGTTAGCATCAAAGGGCAAACGAGTAATTCTGGTTGATGCCGACCCACAATGCAATTTAACTGCATTAGCATTGGGTGAAGAAGAATTTGAACGGCTTTCTCAAGAGGAACCAGAGCGTAATTTAAAATTTGGTCTATCACCTGCCTTTGAATCCAGACCTGTTCCTATTACACCTGTAAACTGTATTCCTATTAAGAATCGGGAAGGATTATTCGTACTGCCGGGTAACCTACGCCTTTCTGAGTATGAGGTTACACTTGGAATTGCACAGGCTCTTACAGGTTCTATACAAACTCTTCAGAATTTACCAGGTTCAATATCGCATTTATTAAATAAAACAGCCGAACATATAGGAGCGGATTATGTTTTAATTGATATGAATCCTAGTCTAAGTTCATTAAACCAGAATCTACTTATGACTAGCGATTTTTTCATACTTCCTGCCAGTCCCGATTACTTTTCTGTAATGGCTATAGATTCACTCTCAGGTGTTTTGCCAGATTGGTATAATTGGGCAAGAGCGGCGGCTTCTTTACCAATACTTCAAAATGCTGCTTACCCCTTTCCTGATGTAACGCCCAAACTTCTGGGTACAGTGGTTCAAAACTTTCGTCCCCGTGGTGGTCAACCAGCCGCTGGATTCCAAAAATGGATTGATAAGTTGGATGATACGATTTCTAATAAAATGGTTCCTAGTTTGGCTAGGGTTAATATGATCTTACCTCCTGAATTATATCAAAAGCAAGAGCTTGGAAAAGGATTAAGGTTAGCAACTATTTCTGATTTTAATACCCTAGTGGCTGTATCCCAACAATATCAAACCCCTATCTATATTCTAAATGACGAACAGATTGGTCAAACAGGTGTTGTTTTAGCAGGGATAATCAATTCACGGGATAAGTTTGAGAAATTATTTTCATCTCTTGCCGACAAAGTTACAAATCTTACAAATTAGAGTATGCAAACAGTAATTGATCAGTTTCGATTAGAAATTGTGCGGGTGCGTAACCTTGATGCTATTTACAAGATATTAAAAATTCAAACCACTGTAGCATTAGAGCTTGACGATATACTTAGAGCAGAGCTTGTAATGGTGGTTAGCGCACTCGATCTTTATATTCACGAAGTTACCAGAATAGGTATGCTAGATGCTTACTCAAATATTCGTAAGCGGACTTCATCTCTTTTGAAATTTCAAATAACATTGGAAAATGTTTTCAGTGGCATTTCAACTCATCCAGATACTAATTGGTTAGACATACAAATTAGAACTAATCACAGTTATAAAAGTTTTCAAGATCCTGATAAAATTGCAGATGCAATTCGATTAATTTCAGATGTTAAATTGTGGGACGAAGTAGGTAAGCTTTTGTCCAGACCTGCAAATGAAATAAAAGAACAATTAAAACTTATTTCGGAGCGTAGAAACAAAATTGCTCATGAGGCTGATTTGAATCCATCTGTCCCAGGTAAACGTTGGCCGGTTGATGATAAATGGGTAAACGAAGCAATTAACTTTATAGAGCAAGTTGTAGAAGGTATCCATACTCTAATAATCTAATACTTAATCTTGCTAGTCCTCTTTTCACCGCAGACCCAACTTGTAAAGGCAAGGGAGCAGAATTAATCAGATGAAAATCACTTTTTAGAAGTGATGCAAGTCATATCGCAGATCTTGTCAATTGTCTAAAATAGGTTTACAATAGTTACAGAGTAAAGTTCCTTAGACAGTGTAATTACTAAGCAAGATAACCCTCACAGGTTATCCTTTAGTAAAAGGAGGGTCCCTAATTTATGGCAATGGATGAAATCAAGGCAATTATTGCCCGTGCCTTAAACGATGACGAATTTAAGCATTTACTCATGGAGAACCCAGAACAGGCCGTTCGGGACGGCGGTTTCAACCTCTCACTAGAGGAAATCGAAACCCTCAAGACCGACCAGTTACTAGGTCAACTCAAGGACGAAGTTTTGGAAAAGCGCGACTCTAAAGGCTTTTTCCGCATTGGGCCGTAATTACAGCCAATCAAAAAGGGTGCTACTCCACCGGGGCAGCACCCTTTTTGATGCTATTCGGGTAGGGGTTTATGGCATAAACCCGCCGCAAACTGGGCGGATGCCGCAGACGGGCGGATGCCGCAGACCGGGCGGATGTCGCAGACGGGCGGATGCCGCAGACGGCGGATGCCGCAGACGGGCGGATGCAATACGCCCCTACTCGAATAGATCGGATTCGTCCTTTTTCACCTTCTCTTCCCATTCCTCTTTTACCTTCTCCTCCCAATCGTCAAAGTCGGAGTGGTCTCCGTTGCTGGAGGGGGTAGCTTTAAGCGGAGAAAGCGCACTAAGACCCTTCGTAATCTGGTTGCAGAACTGCTCATCAAAGGAGCGGGTGCGAATAACTACTGGCATCGGGGCCGCATGACCCAATACTAAGGCTTGTTGGCGACTATCCAACGAGGCCAGAACGGTTTTCAGGCCACTGGCTCCACTAATACCCGTGAAGACCGCATCAATATCGCGCTCGTCGTTGATGAGGGCTACTACCCGCGTACCAATCTGCGACAGTATTTCGTTATCAATACTGCTAGGTCGTTGGTCTACCACTAGCAGAGTAACATTATATTTACGCATTTCACGGGCAATAGTGCCAAAAATAGTCTGGTTGGCAACTTCGGGGGTCAGGAACTTATGGGCCTCTTCAATCGTAATCATTACCCGGTTGGGTCGGTCGGCGGCGTTTTTGGTACGATTATATTTCTCAAATTTCTGGCGATAAGCATCGTGGATTTGGCGCGTGATAATGTTTGCGACTAGGATATAGCTCAGCAAATTGTCGCTACTGCCAAACTCTACCACTACGTGCCGCCCATTTTCAAGAGCATTTACAAGAAGGTTAATTTGGTTAAGCCCAGCCTCCTTATCTATAAAAGGTAGATTGACGACTTTGGCGCGGAGCTTGCGATGCAATGCTTTCAAAGAAGCCTCGTGCGCCCCGCTCAACTCTGCCGCTTCATCAAGATCCATCTCCAGAAATTTATTTAGCCAGTTTTGGCCGAGTTTTTCCTGAAGGAGATAGGCCGTATCTGCTGCCGCCGGGCTTAGATCCAGTTCGTGACGCAGCATCAAAATATCTTCTACTTCCACCTGATTTAACCCGATTATCAGATCACCGTCGCTGCGAGCGGTGCGTTGCTCGCGCCGGGCAGGTGCGCTGCCGGGCTTGCGGTCGCGCAGGGAAAAGACCATTACGCGCGTCGGAAAGAGAGATTTGAGACCTCTCATCCAAGGATTTGGCCCTTCGCTCTGGCTCCCCTCACCGTATTCGTTGTGCATATCAAAGATCAGATTGGCACAGACGTTGCCGCGCACCAATCCGGCCAGTACTAGGCGGGTTAAAACGCTCTTGCCCGTGCCGCTCTTGCCAAAAATGCCGTTGGAACGCTCTACAAACCGCTCCAAATCTAGGCAAATATCTATCTCCATATCTAGGGGTCGCCCGATAGCAAAGTGGCGGCCTTCTGGTTGGGTAATATCCTCGGCTCCAAAAACCTCGTTAAAATCCTCCTCCTCGGCCAAGTAGACTGGGGTAAAGTGGGGCGGAACCGAACGGACGGGGGTATGGGTCTTTTCGCCTTCGGTTAGGGCCAAAGAGGGCTGAATGTGGGCCTCGCCGTAGGTATAAACCCCTTGTAGCACTTCTCTTACCAGTGCGGGAGTATCGTCGTCGGGCGTTGGCGGATCAAGCAGAACGGCTTGGCTAGTAGCCCCCAGCAGCACATCGTTAATCATGCCAAAAAAGCGTACCTTCGCGCTCTCAATCGCCACAAACTGACCGATCCGAATCTGTTCTAAGGGCAGGAGCGTCCGAATCCGGGCCTGCAACCCCTTCGCAAACGAGCCACTGGTAATTACGCCCAAGAAACGTTCGGGTTTCCTTTTAATATTTGACATAGCTCCTTAAACCTCACATTTCTCCAAGATTAGGCGTAGCCGGTCGTAATCTTCTTTGAGCAACCGAGCCAGATAGCGTCCGTTTTCCACCAACCACTCGCGCCCCTCGGCTCCGCGGGCCTCGGCTCCTCGTCGCAACACGGCGGCGGTCAACTCTTCCACTGGAGCCTCTTTCGCTTCCAACAAGGCGCGGAGGTAACGCGGTTCGGTAGTGAACTCCACCAAGGTGGCAGTATCGCAGAGAACCACCCCATAGTGTAGGGGCGGCGGGTAATCGGGGAAGATATAGGCCATTCGTCCAAATACGCCGTCGCCATCTATTTTGCGACAACCCAACACAATCACGCCAAACTCGGTACGGAGCAAGCGGCTCAATTGAGGATTGTCACTATACACCTGCTCATCGCTAACTAAAACATTCCCACTGCCGCGCACCATCGCTCGCCGTCCGGGGTCAAGGCCACCAGTGGCAATATGGTAGACCGTACCAAAAATTTCACGGCGTCCGCTTCGGTCGCGCACCCGCACCAGCCCACCAAAGGGCGGAGGGTCATCCAGTTTATAGGTTTGGGCAAAATAGCTAGTTAGGCTAGTTTCAACCACTTCGCCCACCAGTTTTTCGGCTCTCCCTTCTTCTGTCAGGTCATCCGGTTCCTTCCCGGCGTGTCTCAAAGAGAGAAATGTATCGGTCATTGGGTTGGCTCCTGTCGAGTAAAAGCCACCTCCGCCATAAGCGTGAGATAGATTAAAGCTTACCTTTTACGAACAATTTTACTACCTGTTTTTTCGCTATTATAGCATAGAACACCAACCCTTCGGGCTAAAGCTTTAACCACCTGTAGGAGGGATTTCCAATCCCGATTTTGCCCCATTCCCGATGCTGCCCCATTCCCGATTTTGCCCCATTCCCGATTTTGCCCCATTCCCGAT
>JACAUC010000169.1 GCA_013390945.1 Candidatus Chloroheliaceae bacterium | reverse complement strand
AGCCAATCGGGATTGGAAATCCCTCCTACAAGCAATCGGGATAGCCAATCGGGATTGGAAATCCCTCCTACAAGCAATCGGGATAGCCAATCGGGATTGGAAATCCCTCCTACAAGGGATTGGTTATTTTACCGTGATTGGTTTACCCAGCAAAATTTTGGTAGCTCCAGTTACCTTATTTCCCTGTTCCGAACCATTTATGGGCAGGAGGGCTTGCGGGTTGGCTACTGGATAGACGCTGACCTCTAGCCGATATTCACCGGGTGGTACATGAATAAAGAGATCACGATAGTCTCTTAGTGCCTCATTTTTGTGCCATTGGTTAGTGGTGAAGTAACCGTTTAAGGGCAGCGAGGCGTAGCTTGTGCCAGTATCATGTCCGTCGCGGTCAAGCAGGCGGACGGTCATGGCATAGTTAGTTTGGTCAAAGTTGAGTTTGCGCCAGAAGAGGGTCAGGTGCAACCAGTCGCCATAGTGGAGCGTGGCAACCGAATCTCTGGCGGATGAAACGTAATCGTAGCCTTCTAGGGAAAGAGTCTCACCAAAAGTATAGTTAGTTTGGGCGGTACGGGGAAAGAAACTGGCGTTTGTACCCGGTATCAGTTTGAAGGTGTAGCCGTAGATAGTTACACCTACCTTGACTTCGGGGTGGCTAAACATAAAGGTGTTGTAGTCAAACCAGCCTCTTCGCACAAACTGCTTTTGGTCTTCTTGGACGTAACGCTCTGGCGAAATAACCAGCCAAGCCCGTTCCGCTCCTCGAATGGATTTCTGCAAGAAATCGTTAAGCTGTACATCGTCATGGTCGTTGAGCAACTCGCCCGGAATGGTGATAAGGGGTACCTCGAAGGGCGGTTTGAAGTAGTATTTTACGGCACTATCGAGGTAGCCCGGAATGATAAAAACTTCGTCACCGGGCCGCACTTGGTCGCCTAGCCAACGCATCGCCTCTCGCCAATCCTCTTTTTGAGGCTCGCTGGAGTAGTTAAAGCTAGTCAGGGCAATCACAGTACAAAGCAGGGCCAACCCTAAAGAGATTATCGCGGCAGGCCAGAATTTTTCGAGTAGCCAAAGTAGCCCCCCACTTACCAGCAGATAGTAGGCGGGTGAGGCGATCAAGAGATAGCGGTCGGCAAAGAGGGGGATACGCATTGAGAGCAGATAGAAGGCCAGAATAGGCAATAGAAAATAAACGGTTAGGAAGAAGATGGCCGGGCGGGAGAGTTTGAAGCGTTGCCCTACGCCTAGCCACGCTACTCCTAGTCCTAGGGCGGCTAACCCGGCGTAGGTCAGTGCGCCGATCTCTTCCCAAGGTGTTATGCTGCGGTTGACTCCAAAGCGTCGGCCTAGCGAGTCGAACATTGCCAGTAACCCGACTGGTTGGAACCAGCCATTACCGACGGTACCATCGCGCAGGGCGATAAGTTGCCAGATAGCGATAGGTAGGTAGGGCAGGGTGAGCAAGCCCAATGAAATAGCCACCCATTTTCGGGGGGCGGGATTTTCAGAGTCGGCTTTTCGCAAGGTTGTAAAGAGGTAGTAAGCTACTTCTACCGCTACGATAAGCACTGTCATAAGGTGGATATAAAAGCCGAGGGTGGTAATAATAACGTAGGCTACCCACCAGCCTTTGTGGGAACTATGGAGGCCGCGCAAAAAGAGATAGACCGAGGCTAGGGTGAGGCAAAGGGCTAGGGGGTACATTTTAGCATCCTGCGAGTACCAGAGGTGGTAGGGTGAGATGCTGAGCAGGAAGGCGGCAATTAAGCCGCGCGTCGCTCCGCCTAACCGCTTTCCGACTAGGAAGATGAGTGGTACAGCGGCGGTTCCGGCTAAGAGTGAGGGAGTACGAATAGCGGCTTCGCCCGTTCCGGCGAATTGGAGCCAGAAGTGCATTAGAAGGGTGTAGAGGGGGCCGTTCTCACCTGGCTTGAAGAAGCTTTTAAGGATGGTGGAGATCTCTTGGGAGGCTCGGCTTACCAAATCGGCTTCATCAAACCAGAGTGATTGGGTAGCGAGACCTTTGCGGCGCATAAAAAAGGCTAATAGAACTAAACCCACAACGATTAGCCCTTGCACTTGCGTTCCTCGCAGCCAGCTTGGAACGGCAGGCCGTTCGGATTTAAGCTGTGCTAGACTGGGAACGGCGGGTGCTTTGTATTCAGTTTTGGCGGCCTTCGCTCCCGACGGTTTGGCGTTGCACTTCAGCAAGCGTCGAAACTCTCCCCCCTAACAAAACTTTTAATAAATCATTTGCAATTGCGTCCCAGCCAAAATGTTGGCTCAATTCCAAGGCGTTCTGTGCTAAAGCGGTTAGCAGTTCAGGGTTAGATTGCAAGTGGCGCAGAGCCAAGGCTAACGCTTGTGAATTTTCGGGTTCTACTAAATAAACGGTTTTACCAGACAGAAGTTGCAGCTTAGCTCTAATATTAGCATACTTCTTTTCAAGAGGCGAATTAGGGCTGGTCAAATGGGGGGAGGCAGTGGTTACGACGGGTAGGCCATGCACTAGGGGAGCGAGCAGACTCCCCCGCCGAAAACTGGCTCCATCCCGAAAGGGTAGGGCCACTACATCTAGTCCGCTAAAAGCTTGTGAGGTGGCGGGGTTGCTCAAGTGGCCGGTGCGAATAATGATCTTCTCAAGTTTGAGGCGGGTGATTAGCCTTTCGATTTCATAGGCGTAGGGTTGGTTGGTGGGGTCGGTCTGCCCGATTTCTCCGCCAATGATTACTAGCCGCCACTTCTCGCCGCCCGGTTCGTCCCGAAGTTGAGCCAAACTTTCTAGCAGGGTATCTACTCCTTTGCTGCGGTTGAGTAGGCCAAAATAGCCGATGACAAATTCTTTTTCGGTCAAGCCCCATCCCTGCCGTACCTCGGCCCGTGTTTTTGTGGTTGAAGTTACCGGAGTGATATTGCTTCCAATGGGGATGAGGCTTAGCTTCTCTGGTGCTGCGCCCCATTCCAAGGCCGTTTGGTAGTCTTCAGGATTAGTGACAATGGCTCGGTCACTACTACGGAGCAACAGTTGGTTGACCCACCGACGCACTGGCCCTGCTTTGGGAAAGAGATACGGCAACAACAAATCATGAAAAGTAGTCGCCACCACCGGGCAATTTGGCCCTAGCCGCCAGCGCAGGTAGAGTGGCAGGAAGTTGATCGCGGGGTGCATCCTGTAGGCACCGGTTTGGTATTGGATTATCACGGCCCCGGTGGGTCGTCTTTCTAGGAATTGGGCAATTTCCGGCAGACAAGCCCAATTCCATTTGTTCGATTTTCGCCGTAGGATGGTGAATGGGCGTTCCGCCGAACGGCCTGCCGAACGGCCTGCCGGACTTGTTTCTAGCCCGGTCAATACTTGCACCCCACAAAGCTCGGCCAAAGTTTCGGCTAAGCGGTCGGTGTAATCACCTACGCCGCCCGGTTGGGGAGGGTATTCGGCGGAAATAAGGCAAACTTCCAGTTCGGCGGCACTAGGGGGATAGGGCGAATGGTAGGGACGCAAGCCGCTTGCCAGCACTTGTCGGATTAGGGAGAGTCGTTCGCGCCGCAAGCTTGGTTTGTGACGGAGTAGCAACTTGGCACTTTCTTCTAAAAATTGGAAGAGGTAGGTAGCCAGCAAAAAGAGGCGTAATATTTCGGCGTAGAGCCAGCCAGAGTGTTTGCGATAGTAGCTGACTTTACTAGTTTGGAAATTGATGTGGCGTTGTGGTAGGTCTTGGGCGCTGCTACGGCCCTCTTGGTGGGTGACCACCGCTTCGGGCAAATACCAACACTCCCAGCCTTGTGTTTTGGCTCGGTGGCAGAAATCCAACTCTTCGCTGTACATAAAGAAGCGTTCGTCTAACCCACCGATTTGGTTAGTTACGGCGCGTCGTACCAGAAAAGCCGCTCCCACCAGCCAATCTACCTCTTGGGTTTGATCGGCGGGACGGTCTTCGCAATAAAAATGGCGCAACGCTTTTAGGTTTTTGAAAGGAGCGTAGCGTTGCAGGATGGTACTCTCGATGAAAGCCAGTCTTCGACTGGGAAAGCGGCGACGATTTGGTTGTAACGAGCCATCCGGGTAACGTAGTTGTGGCCCCCCGATTCCGGCTTGGGGGTGGTTTTCCATAAAAATTACCAGTTTACGGAGTGCGTCCGGTTCAAGTCGGGCATCGGGATTGAGGAAGAAGAGGTAACGTCCTTTTGCCACTTTTAAACCTTGATTGCAGCCACGTGGAAAGCCATAGTTATGCTTATTTTCGATTAGGCGGCATTGTGGAAATTTCTGGCGTACTAGTGTGGCACTACCATCATGTGAAGCATTATCCACCACGATTATTTCAACTAGAAATTCATCTGGTTCGCGCTCCAGAACGCTAAGTAAACACTCCTCCAGCAGGGCGGCGACGTTGTAGCTTACGATAATAACTGAGAGATCAGGTAGTCTGTTCATTTTTAGCGTTGCAAACCTGCCACCAATCCGGCGTATTTGTCCACTAGAATTTGGGCCTGATCGCTGGAATGAGATTCGGCAAAGATATGGAAGATGGGTCGGTCGGCATCGGGCAGGATCAAGACCCACTCGTCGCCAAGGTTGATACGCACACCGTCTACCTGTCGTTCACCATTGCGGTATTGTTCGTTGAGCATCCGCATAACTTTACCTTTATCTTCCCAGCGGCAGGCCACTTTAGTTCGTACTAAGGCATAACTTGGTAGGCTATTAACTACCGTACTTAAACGCACTCCGCTTTTAACGGTTATTTCTAGGATTTTAGCGACGGCGAAGAGGGCATCGTTGCCGGGGTGAAACTGTGGGAAGATAAAACTTCCTTCTCCGTCCGTAGAGAAGATGACTCCATCCCGTAGGGCCGCCTGACTCTGGGAAAAAGTATTCATTTTAGTACGGATTACTTTGCCTCCATATTGTGTGGCGATGCGTTCGAAAATGCTGGGGGCGGTGACTGGTACGGCAATGGTGCCTCCGCCATGTGCCTGTAGGATCAATTTAGCCACTGCTGCGGCCAGTTGAATGGCTGGAACCTGCTGACCGCGCGAATCTACGGCGTAGAGCTTTTCTCCCCCGGTGTCGAGCTTTACCCCTAGGTCTGCGTCGAGGGTAGCGGTGATAATTCCCAGTCGCTTTATGCTTTCTTGGAATTGTTCGGTGGTACGAAAGAGCTTGGCCTCGTCTACGGCGGCATTAAGGGCGACGACATCGCAGCCGAGTTTGTCGAGGATATAGGAGAGGACGGCGTTGGTATTGGCTGAGCTATAATCCACCACCAGTTTGCGGCCCCGGTCATAATTTTGCATTCCGGCCATATCAATGCGCTTGAGGAAATCGGCGGTATATTTATCAATCGGTTGGGAGGCATAATCAATGCGCCCGATTTCGTCTAAGTAGACGCGCCGGAAGTCTTCGCGGAAGAAGACGTTTTCAATTTTGCGTTCGGTATTTTTATCAATATCAAGCCCGCGCTTATCAAAAAACCGGATGTCAATGACCCGGTTATCGAAGGGCGAGAGTCGGACGTGTAAACCGCCTGATACGTTTTCGGTGGTACGGGTGCTGTAACGGGCTACGGGTAGGGGCATATTTCCTAAGTCACTGACATTTACGCCTGCGCTGGGCAAGCCACTGATAATTGCCCGTTTAATCATCCGGGGGGTATGGTGTGACTCGCGGTTGACGATGACAGTCGAACCTTTGGGTAGGGTTGCGCCGTAGGCGGCTCCTAGTTTGGCGGCAAATTCGGGGGTAATATCTATATTTACCAACCCGGTTACACCATAGCGTCCGAAGAGTACCCTGCGGCCTTGGTTACCCCAAATAATTGAGGCCGAAACGGTGGCTCCCCGCTCCACCTCTTTGCTGGGCCAGATTTTGACATTGGGTTGAATGACGGCACTTTCTCCGATAATGGTATTGTCCCCAATGACGGCACCTTCAAAGATAAGGGAACGAGCTTTAATACTACATTGGCGGGTGACGATGCAGCCTCTTAATTCGGCCCGCTCCCCGACATAGCTGTTGCGCCAGATAATACTGCGGTCTACGGCGGCCCGGTTGTCAATAATCGTAAAGTCGCGGATAACGGTGGGACCACGCACAATCGCCCCACTTTTGATTTTAACGCCTTGGCCTAGATAGACTGGCCCATAGACTTGAGCATCGGGCGCAATTTCTACATCCTCTTCCACCCAGATACGCGCCCCGATATGTTTACCAGGTATATCTATCTTTAATTTACCCTCCAACATATCCGCATTGGAGCGCATATAGTCGGTAATGCTCCCTACGTCCGACCAATAACCCGCCGCCACATAGCCATAGATGGGTTCACCCTTTTCCAGCAATAAGGGGAAGAGTTGCTGGCTAAAGTCAAAGGGTATACCTTTTCCAAAATACTTAAAGATTTGGGGGTCTAAGACATAAATGCCGGTATTGACGGTATCGGAAAAGACCTCACCCCAGCTTGGTTTTTCCTGAAACTGACGCACTCGACCATCTTCTTCCAAAATAACGACACCATATTCTAGGGGGTTATCCACGCGGGTTAGGGTTAGGGTTGCCATGGAGTGGTGTTCGTTGTGGTAACGGATAATTGAAGTGAGGTCAAAGTCGGTTAGGGCATCCCCACTGATAACGATAAAGGTTTCATCGAGCCAATCTTCAGCTAGTTTTACACTACCTGCCGTGCCTAGTGGTATTTCTTCCACTGAATAGCGAATATTACAACCAATATCTTTGCCGTCGCGAAAGTGTTCTTGTATATCTTCGGCCCGGTATTGAAGGGTTATAATAATATCGGTAATCCCATGTTTTTTAAGTAAATCAATAATATGACCCATCACTGGCTGGTTAAGCATCGGTACCATCGGTTTGGGTCGCCCGATAGTAAGTGGGCGCAGCCGCGAACCCTCGCCTCCGGCCATTACAACCGCCTTCATGCTTTATCTCCCTCCCACGCACAAACCTGGATTTTGTTGTTACGTTGTTAAAATAGAAAGACGCAAGTAGATAGACCCCTTTAATTGGATAAATTTTGCGCTTTCTATAGATTGTGCTTTTACATTTAAATCTGGTGATGCTTTCCCTTATGAGAGTAAAGTGCTACCAACTACCAAGCAGTACCAGTTAAGCCAAAGGAATCTTACCTGCATATTCATAGTTTTCGGCTTCATTGTACCTTACTAACTACAATCTGTGCAATACAAGAGAGTCCTATCCAAAGACCCTGAATTGTGGATTGATTACCTTATCTAAGAGGTGGTAAAATAAGGTTAGTTAGGTCGCCCCAAGACCCCAAACCCAAGCATGAGAAATTAGGTAAGATTTGAAGTTGAATAGGCCATATTAAGATATGATAGATGACTACCCAAGTAAGCTTGAATTACGCGACAAACGCATAGTTACCATACGAATTGCTACCCGCGAAGATGAGGAGCGTCTTGTACTCTTTTTCCTTGCTATTCCCGAATACGAGCGCAATTTTTTGCGCTATGATGTAACTGACCACGATGGTTTGCAGGGCTGGTTTGCAGGGCCGTCTTGGGAAGATTTTTTTCCCTTAATTGCCGAAATTGAGGGGCGTATTGTTGGAGTTGGGGTATTACGTGGCTATCGCACTCCTTGGATTACTCATAATGGTGAGTTTTGGATGATTGTTTCGCCTAATTTGCGGGGATTTGGGTTGGGCCGTATTTTGGCAAATGAGATGTTTGGGTTGGCGACCGAACTTGGTATGGAGAAATTGCTGGCTGAAATGCGGGCGGATCATCTTTTTGCGATTAAGATATTCAAGCAATTGGGCTATTCAGAGGAAGGGATGCTGACCAATTATGTGAAAGACCAAGATGGTCAAACTTATGATTTGGTAATAATGGCCTGTAATGTTAAAGATTATCTTCGCCGAAGCCCACCTGATTCCATTAAATAGACCGACGTAAGTGGAAAATCGGCGTTTGATGCGCTCCTCGTGTCGTATGTAGAGTTCAATTGGTTCTTCCTCAATTAAATCAAGGGAATTTTGAAGGTTATATGGTTCTGAAGGGCGCAGAAAGGCTTCCTCTATGTCATAGGGTCAATTCTTCGCTATCGCACGGAGGTGAAGGTCTTCGGTTGGTTTTAGGCAAGGTGTATAGTCCATTGGGATGAAGGAGGTGGAACATGACTTTATATGCTAGAGTAACTGAGGTTGAAAAGAGCTATTCGCCGCAGGAGTTTGAAACTTTACCAGAATTTGATGAACGTTATGAGCTAGTGGATGGAAAGTTGGTAAAGAAGCCTATGCCCGGTGGTCAACATGGTTCGATTGCCCGACGGATCAATAAGCGGGTTAATCTCTTTGATCCAGACGATAAATTTGGCATAATGTGGTTTGATACTACCTTTGATGTGGGTACGGGTTGGTTGCCTATTCCAGATTTGGGCTATGTAGTGACGAGTCGTATTCCAGCCATTACCGAAAAGGCCATAAAATGTGTACCGGACTTGGTGGTAGAGATTCATTCGCCGAGCGATTCGAGAAGCAAAGCCGAGCGAGAAGCAACCGAAAAGAAGATTAGGGATTGGCAAAAGGTTGGGGTGAGTATTATTTGGGCCATTAACCCGGAGACGAAAATGGTAGCGGTTTATCATCCTCATCCAGCGGAGCCGATTATGGAATTAGGGCTAGAGGATGAGCTTAACGGTGAGGCGGTTATACCGGGCTTTAAACTTAGAGTGGGTGAGCTTTTCGGCTAGTGTAACGTTAAGAATGTAATTAAGGTATTATTTATTATAGAATATAGAAAGTGTGTATTAAGAATGTCGTATAATCAGAATGAACAATTAACTTTTATGGCGATCCATGCTCATCCTGACGATGAGGTCTTTGTTACAGGCGTTACTTTGGCTCGGTTAGCGCAGGAGGGTGTGCGAACAATCTTAGTGACGGCTACACGAGGCGAAGTGGGCGAGGTGGTGGACCCTGATTTGGATGTTGCGGGTAAAGAGGCGATTTCGGGCAAGTTAGGCGAGGTGCGCGAAGAAGAGTTGAAGGTGGCAGCCGAGGCACTAGGGGTGAGCGAATTGCGTTTCTTGGATTACCGGGATTCGGGGATGGTTGGTACAGAGGATAATAAGAACCCTTTGGCTTTCTATAATGCCAATTTTGACGAGGCGGTGCGGCGGGTGGTCAAGTTGATTCGGGAGTTCCGACCCCAAGTGGTGACGACCTATGAGCCGTTTGGTGGCTATGGTCATCCTGACCATGTGCAGGTGCATAGGGTGAGTGTGGCGGCTTTTGCGGCGGCGGGAGAACCACGCTTGTATTCTGAGTTAGGGTTAGAGGCTTGGCAACCCCAAAAGCTCTATTACACGCTTATTCCCCGTTCATGGTTCCAGCAAGCGGCGGCGGTGTTGCGGGAGCGCGGTATAGATGGCCCTTGGAATAATCCAGAGATGGAGACCGCTAGCTGGGGCGACCCGGATGAGATGCTAACCACGCGCTTTGATGGGCAGGATTTTATCGAGCAAAAGTTGACGGCTTTTCGAGCGCACAAGACTCAAATTGCCCCTGATAATTTTATGTTTGTGATGCCAGAGGATATGCGCCGGGAGGGGTTGGGGTTTGAGTTTTTCTTCCTTGCACAAAGTAAGTTATCGCAAAGTACTCTCCCTACCGAAGGTTATGAGGAAGACCTTTTTGCAGGGCTACGCTAATACGAAGTAACTTAGAGAACCACAGCTAAAAATCTGAGGTTCTCTGTGTTTATCTGTGTTACTGAATTGGCACTTTTTTTGGAAAAGGGCGATAGTGTAAGTGGGCGAACGGTTTATCAGACGCTTTTAGTGATTGAGCCGGATTTTAGATTTTGAGCCGAAAAAAGAGTGTGTTGGAGGAATTTTGTGTTTGATACGAACCCAAACTCGAACAAAGTGCTAGAGGAAGTTAAAGAAATGCCGGATAGTCGGCAGCGTGGAAAAAATGAACCAAGTGATACCGAGTTGGTGACGGTTTATCGGGAGGCAACCTTACGCTTTGGTAAACGAAGCGAGGAGGCTTCCTACGCTTTTGAACCAATCTTTCGCCGTTATTGGTCACAAATCTATGGCCTAGCACTGAGTCGGCTAGGCGTAGTCTATGCTGAAGATTTGGCGGGGGAGACTATGCAGACGTTGTTGGAACGGTTGAACGGAAATGAGGTGATTACCAACCTCCGGGGATTGGTACGTCATTCGTTTGAACGCGAGTATGCCACGCTGTTAGAAAAGCTTTTTCAGGGCAAGAAGCTGCTAAGGGCGCGGCAAAGCGCGGGAATAGCTTCTGATGACGAAGAGGCGGGACGGGTTAAAGGGGCGATAATGGTTTCGCTCAATGCTCCGGTGGCTGGTAGTGAGGCGGAAGAGGTAGAGTTGGTGCAGACGCTAGATGATCCGAGTGCCGATGTAGTAGAAGCCGCTGCCCGGCGAGAATTGGTGCGGGTGCTGCATCAGTTAATCGGTGAAATGCCGTCACAATATCGCGCCCCCTTGGTTTGTCAGTGGCTGATGGGTATGAGAATTAAAGAGGTAGCCGAAGAATTAAACCTGACACCCGATCAGGTGAAGCACAATACGGCTCGTGGCATTAAGTGGCTGCAGAAGCGGATACCGGGTGGCCCGGATGATTGGCTCTTGTAATCTTTTGGTCTGATATTATGATGATTCAAATGTAAAGCGTATGATTTGAGTAGAAGGTTAAACACTCAAAAAATTTTGAAGGTGGAGGCGGTCAATGCAAGGCGAGGTTAAGAAAAATGATATTTCAAAACCGGAAGTGGACGTAGATAGTCGGTTTAGCGAAACGCTGGCCGCTTATTTTGAGCAACGCAATAGTGGTTTAGAGCCAGTGGTGGAGGAGACTAGCGAGGAATTACGTCGGGCCTTAGCACTCGTCCACTTGTCGGAAAAGGCGGCTCAAGATCGGCCAGATGTAGATAAAGCTTGGCAGATGTTTCGAGTACGGGCTTTTGCTACTGCTCCGGCGGTAGTCGAAAAAGAGCAACCCGTCAGCTTAGGTGGTTATGTGAGCGGAGCTTTGGAGCGCGGGCAAGCTACCAAAGAATCGGGCTTGCCACAAGAGACGCTGGAGGCTTTGCGCGAGGATCATACGCCCTTAGCGGAATTAAAAGATTTTGGGTTGGCCGATTATGCGGCTCTGGCAAAACGTTACGATGTAAAAGAAAATCTCTTCCCTCGTATGCTAAAATGGCTCAAGGTGCTAGGCAAAAATTTTGCGGCTCCTTCGTTTGGAAACGGTGGGCTTTCACGTGGTATGATGTATGCCCGTGAGCAAGAGTATGAACCGCAGATGAGCGAAGAATATTTGGCCCAAGAATTGCAAAGCGGCGGTGGAAAAGAAGGGGAGACGGGCGAGAAGAAGGAGGATTGAGGTTAGTGGTGCGGATACGCGGAGGGCGTTGGTCAGGTCGTCCGAGCCAGCACCAGATTGAGGAAGAAGCGATCCAACTGGTATCTGAGTTTCGGCGGCGTTTGGAGGCGGCAGGTTTAACAGTGCCGCCTATTCCGCCTGTCCCGATTGAGTATCTAGTACTTACTGTGACTGAATTGACCGTGCGTGGAGTACTAGACTTAAATGTGGGGGGCAAACGTTTGGCCGGATTACTTGATCCGGTGCAAGAAGAGATTTGCTACGAGGAGCATGACTCGCCCGGTCGCCAGAATTTTTCAATTGCTCATGAATTGGGCCACTATTTCCTTCATTATCTGCCTGCTCAGAACGCCGCTATTCACCCTACTCTTTTTCAGAAAGAACATTTTGAACCGCTCGATAACGAACGTATTATTTATTTTCGGGAAACAGAAAAGGAGGCGAAAGAGACTCCTCCAGAAGAACCCCGCTTTTTTCGCTGTGGCGAAAGCGATTTAGGTACTCCCGAAGGGGTGCAAACTGGGAAACTAAGCCGGAAGGTGCTATCCAATCCGATGGAACAGGCCAAACTTGCCAAAATTATCCGACAGAAAGAACAAGCTAACCGCTTGGAATGGGAGGCCAATATCTTTGCCAGTGGTTTGTTGATGCCCTCCGGTTTGGTACGACAACTTAGCACTAAGTATGTGGGTGAGGTAAAGGTACTTGCAGACGAACTGGGAGTCACCCAAATGGCGATGCGCTACCGTCTAAACCAACTTGGTTTGCGCCAAGATGAAAATATGGGCCTTCCTAATAAGAATAAATCCTCAAAAAAATCCCCCGATCAAGGCTCCTTTTTCTAATTTTGCCGATAGCTTCCTTGAAGTAGTTGAAGGTGGTTCTAAAATTAAAAATAAGTGAAAGAGAAAACCGTAATGACCCCAATCGTTGCGCTTATTTTGGTAGTTCTGTTGGTAGGTTCCTTAGCTTTTTATCGTCGGTTCCGACTGACGGGTTGGCAGATAGGGAAGCAATTCGCTGTACATCTAGGGCAATCCGGGCTGGCGGGTCTGCTGGTTTGGTTGCTAAATGTTTTGACGGGTTGGGGGCCAGTACATACCCTCGATTCGCTGCTGGCTGGTTTAGGAGTGTTAGTCTCTGCCGGGTTGGGCTTGGGGCTAGTTTCAGGACTGGCTCTTTACTTTGAGGAAGGGTGGACCTTACTCTGGCACAAGCTACCAAATAGAGGATTACGTTCACGTCGGCGAAGATTTAAGGCTCGCCCCACTGTTCCATTTAGGACGGTGGCACTACCCCTGCCAGATAAGTCTAATCGCCTAGATTGGTGTCCTGAATGTTTGCGCTGGCATAGTGCCGAGGTAAACCATAAGCATAGCAACTTGGCAGGCTAGTAGCTATAAGGTGGGCTAAAGGCTATCGTCCGTGATGGTGGTGGTGGATTAGGTGAGGCAGTAGCACTAGTCTACGGTGGGCAAGTCATCGAACAACGCTGTA